>JAPXNP010000228.1:0-4158 GCA_033811955.1 Acidobacteriota bacterium | reverse complement strand
TTCCCGAAGGCAGCCGGCCGAGCAGCATGATCGATCCTTCTTGGCCCTGTTCCAAGCCGATCGAAGCGGCGACAGTGAAATCGCCGCCAACCCGCAACGAAGGACCCTGCTGATGGATTATGGTGGCGGCGCTTTCCGACGTGGCAACCACGACACCTCCCCGATATTCTGTAAGGAGGGACGAGGAGCACGGCCAAAATCGGCCGACCAGGAGATTATCACCCCCCGAGGGAAAGGCGGTTCCGGGAGGAAGTTGAAAAAGCTCCCAGGCTGCGGATTCGGCCGGTGTAGCACCCAGTTGCACGTCTTCGAAAAGAGGTTCCGTGCCCACGGCCAGCAAAGTCACATGGATCGGCCGAGTGGCGTGGATGTCGAGTCGCGCACTGCCGATATCCGAAGGGATGCCCTCTTCAAACAGTTCGAATGGAAAGGCGGCCTGATGAAAGCCGTTCGTTTCATTCAGCTGGACGACCTTGACCTGAGGTTCGCCTGACGGTGGGGTGAATGTAAGCGTCACGTCGGTGCTTGGTATCGAAAGTCCCCGGATCGCTCTTGTTACGGCCTCATCGGCGACCAAGGCGAGGCCTACGTCAAGACCGTTCCGGCGTGTGAGAGTCGTGGAGTAGGCCAGCGAAGGACTACGTGACGGCTGGACGGCGATTAGGTCCTTCCCTTGACCGTGGGAGACCAAGCGATAGAAGAAGGAGGCTACCAAATTCTCCGGTGCCGCCGTCTCGGACTCGATGACCAGTACGCCGACGGTTAACTGCGAAGAGCTCAAGTAGTAGCTCGTGGAACCGCCCGGCGGCAACTGGACGGCGAGATTATCTCCCATATCCTGGGCATTCCTGCCCGGAATCCTTACCGTTACACCGGTGGCCGGTGTGAGATCCAGTCCCTTCAGAAACCAGAGGGTTCCCTCCCACGGCACGTTAGGGTCGCGATTGGCCAAGTAGAGCTCGATCTGGAACTCTTCGTCCTCGAGGAGTCCCACCGCCGCTTGAGGAAAGACGATTCTTGCGGCTTCGCCGGAGGTAAACGAGACGACAGTTAGAACAACGACCAGGATAAGGCCTTTTAGTTTCATAACGCACCTATTTTGCACCGTCGGATTGCCGGATGTCGACTCCGAACGGTCGCACGTCAGACTGCAGGAAGTACGAGTAAAGACCTGCGAGGGAGTAATCTTGTGCAGGCAAAATAGGCTTAACCACGTGGCGTCAAACAAGTAGTCGGATTTGGCCTCAGGCGTGGGTCCAAGCGGTCGGGTGCCAAAGTAGCGAAGATGCTTCGTGCCGTGTGTAGGGTACCGGACAGGGTCGCCGCGTGGACCCAGGAGTTCTTTCGGGCCGCTTGCGTCGGTCCTCGCGGCCCATGGGGAGGCCCGCGCTACGGGAGTGTCGCCGTCCACGCCGACAGGCATCCTGTTCCACGGCCCAGGATAGGCCCACTACCGTTACGGGTCACATGCGCGTGGTGCTCTCCACGCGTTACATGGAGCGCCGGCCGATAGGAGGCTGGGGTGGGCGATGGGACTCGAACCCACGGCCGCAGGGGCCACAACCCTGTGCTCTACCGACTGAGCTACGCCCACCTCGCAGAAGAAAGCAACATTCTATGGCGGGGAGGAGAAACGGAGCAAGTCAACGCCTGTCCGGACTCAACGAGGTCGGCGCCAACGCTCTGGCGGACGCCTCGGGTCTGTTCGATTGAGAGTCCACGAACTCTTTAACAAACGCTCCCATGACGGAAAGCATAAAGCCTACGGCCAGCGCGACGGCGGTGTTCAAGAGGGGTCGGGGAGAAACCGGCTGCAGCGGCTCCGCGGCGTAGGCTCCGACCTTAATGTCTCGGTCCGGTTCCGCCTGCGCCAGCCGCGCCGCCTCCAATCTTTCCGCCAGCGTGCTGAATGTGGCCCCGGCTTTATCCGCCTCCCGTTCGAGTTGCTGCACTTCGAACTCCCGGTCCCGCCTCGCCAAAGTCAATTCCAGATCGCGGGTGCGCTCCAGCTCGCGAAGTTCCAAGGACTTGGTTAGAATCAGTTCGTTCAGTTGACGGAGTTCCTTGTCGAGGCGGCTGATTTCCTCCCTCAAGTACTGTTCCTGCGGGATCATTGTGTCGTACTGCACTTGCGTATCGGTAAGCCGCTGCAAGAGCTGCTGGTAAACTGGATTGAGCTGTTCACTACGGAGCTTCAGCTTTTCCAGCTCTTGCGCGGTCTGCCCTGTCGAGTCATCCTTGATACGTTCCCAGAGAGCGTCGTCCGTAATCGCTTTCGATACGACCAGGAATTGGGGCTGCTGCTTGATTTCTTCTTTCAGCTGGACCAAGGTCTCGCGGGTGTTCTTCAGCTCGAGCTCCAAGTCGTTCAGGCGTAAGGTATTCTCAGTCAGGCGTTGCTCAAGTCCCCGAGCTTGCTGCTGCAATACTTCAAGGTTCCCCTCGGTCTTGAAAGCGGTGATACGCTCGTCCCAACGCTTCTCGAGCTCACGGATTCGCTGATCGTGCCGGTCTTGGGCGGCTTTCAGATCGGCCTCCAGTTGGAGGAAGCGTTCCCGAGTTGTCGGATACTCTTGTTGGACAAACTCAAGCGTACCTTTCGCTCCCTGGACTGCGAGTCCCGCGCTGGCTTCCACTGCTGTTTCCGCCCAAAGGTCCGCCAAGCGGCGAGCGGCTTCAGGGGAAGTCCAATGGGCTATTAGCTCGATCACGGGATTCTCGACGGACGCGTTGCCGCGCGGGCGCTCGGGTGCTTGAGCTTCGAGAGCCTCGGTGATATTGGCGTCGGATGGAAGGAAACCTTCCCCCACCGCCCGGCGCCGAACTTCCTCCTTGACCGAGGGAGAGTCGAAGATCCTCATATATGCTTCCACAGGCAGGGGGGCAGGCCGAAGTTCGCTGGAAGAAACCGGCTGCTGCAGCAACAAGATGGCTCTCGCTTCATATCTTTTGGGCAGAAGCTGACTAATGACAAAAGCAGCCGCGGCGCACAGGAGTGTCAAACCCACAATGAAATACCGCCGCTTCCACAAGATCTGGAAGTAGTCGGCCAGCGAAACGCTGTCTTCACCCCACTCGGGGTAATAGCCGGGAGGTAAAACGTAAACTGGTTGCACGGACTGTTCGTCCGGCCTGCCCTTTTCGTCCGCCATGCCGGAAACGAAGTTTAGCATAGCCGCTTTCGACGGTTTAGGTTTCCCTCGGCCGTCGGTTTGATCGTGAGAGGCGCAGTACGAGGTGCGCAGCGCTCAGCACGTCGTAGCCGGCCGGCACCGGCGTGGTCGCAGGATTGCGCCGGACAATCACAGAAGCCGACGTTTCATGCTTCGCCTGATGACGGGAGGCGGGATTTCTCCGGTTTCGGACTCGTGTCGATGAGGCCGCTTTTTCAGGGTTCGTGAGAATCCTCTAGTGAGACGTTCCTATCCGGATGAGTGAAGCCTTCGGCATCGGGAGCTGGTAGCTCGAGGTTGTTGAGGGTGAAAACGGCACGCAACAATCCAGGTACGCCGTGACGCTTGCAGTGCACGGCGTCGGAATGCCGCGGTTGCAAGATGACGCCGCGCAATCGGCGACGCCGGCGTTTTGTATTTCGCCTTGTGTCCGGCGGGTTGAGACTTGGACGTTCCACCCCCGGCTCCGTCGTCTTCGGTCCCTGAGCCTCCGCCCCTGAGTTCCGTTCCCGGGGGGCGGCTATTCGTAGTGCAGAGCGCGCACAGGATCCAGCCGGGCGGCCCGGACCGCCGGAAAGAAACCTGCCGTCACGCCGACGAGCCCCAGTGTGATCATCGCCGTTGCGCAGGCCCGGCTGCTGACATGCAGGTGAATGTCGGCTTGGCGGGTGGGATCCTCCAAGATCGTACTGAAGAAGGGAATCACTCCCACCACCAGGGTCACCAGTTCTGCAAGAGCCCAACCGATGAAGCCTCCGATTAGGGCAATCAGTAAGGCCTCCAAGAGGAACTGGCGGCGAATGTGCCGCGGCCGCGCCCCCAGCGCCTTGAGCAGCCCGATTTCCCGCGTACGTTCGTTCACGGAAACCAGCATGACGTTCATCAGACCTACGCCGCCGATTCCCAGCGTGATGATTCCCATGATGAGAAGGAACGCTTTCGTGCCCACAGTAATCGTTCCGATGATGTCTTGCATGTATTTCCA
>JAPXNP010000227.1:0-4200 GCA_033811955.1 Acidobacteriota bacterium | reverse complement strand
GTCCACCGACAAGCCCGCTGATTTCACGCCGCCACCGGCCCCGCGGGCTGGACCGGCACGACGGCTGCGCTATTTACGCAGCGAGAGCTAACTGTTCGTTGGCAGTTATTTCTCTTGCCATTTTTTACGAGGACTGGCGCCTCGGCATGCATCCACTGCCTCAACTACTCCCGTCGAATCCAGTGCGCCCCCAAATTCGAAGTAGCCGCAATGTAACGCAATCTTATCAGATGCTTTCCAAGCGGGTTTGTTGCAGGAATCCGCCCACCGACCAGTACTTCACGCGTGTAAACACGCCCTCCATTGCCGGCGGAACTCCCACCACTCCACGACGTTAACCCGCTCTTTCCGTTTTCCGTTCTTCCCCCGTCCTCTTTCTGGCTTCCGCCCGGTAGCTCAAGGTGAACTCCCGCCGAGAATCCAGTCGGTCGAGGTAAAAGCAAGCCAAGGGAACCACAAAGCAAAAAACCGCCATGAACAGCAGCTCTAAAGGAAAGAGCAGAATCCGCCGCCACGTGGGCGCCGTGTGGAACAAGATTTTCGGAAGATAGCTCAATCGGTGCCCGAGATAGTGAAAGTACCCCCCCAGAGGGGAAATCTCCACCACCTCAAACCCGGCCTCCCGTAACAACCGATCCAAGGCGAAGCGCGTAAAGCGAAAGTAGTCCCGGGGAGCCTGATGTTCCGGCCATCCTTGCGGAGCGGTTAGATACAACGCGCCGCCCGGTCTCAAGACCCGACTCAGTTCGAACAATACTTCCTCCGGGCGTGCAACGTGTTCCAGTACTTGCGTGTGAATCACGACATCCACCGCCTCGTCCGCCAGAGGGAGACGTTCCAGGAGCCCCTGAACGTCCAATCCGGAATAATCCCAAGTGTCGTCCCCCACTCCGGCGTCGAGAGCGATATAGCGGCAACGGCCGAAGACCGAGCGAAACCGACCTTCTCCGGCACCGGCGTCCAGCACCCAGGCTCCGGGTGCAGTTCGGGAGGCGGCTTCCTCGACCCACCGTCGTACACCTTCGTCAACCGGATATAGGCGACTCCGAAGCCAACGAGGAAAACGGTCGAAAACCCGGCGATAGACGTCAGCCACGGCGCGGCCCATGCTATCATCCTCCAGGCCCGGCATCTTTGCGGCCGCGCTGCTTCAGCCGCGGGCTTTGGAGCCGAGACCCAAGCGAAAGTTGCATAGAAGCGCCTCTCCGGAGCCGGCATACATGGTTTCTAAGACGGACCGACGACGGATCCCGACCAACGGACGATCAGCCGAAAGAGCAGAGCTGGAAAGGACCGGAGGCTCCGCACTACGGGCGGGCGACTCCCCGAATTGTACCGCCTCCAGGAGGGTGGGGCCAAGCCGACCAATAGCATTGGTCAAGAGCCTCTCCTCTATGTCCTGCCTACTGATCCTGCTTGTGGTTAGCCTGCCCGGAGGGATCCCCGATTCGTTCGCACAAGCAGCCGAGAAACCGAACATCCTTTTGTTTACGATCGATTCCTGCCGTGCCGATCGGATCGGCATCTACGGAGGTTCCGAAGACATCACTCCCAACCTCGACCGGTGGGCACGCGGGGGAACCGTATTCAGCCAGGCGTACAGCGTTTCCGCTTGGACGGCTCCGGGGTTGGTTTCCATCTTGAGCGGACTCTATCCGGCCACGCACGGCGTGGATAATCGCGACCGGACGCCTCCCCGGGATTTGCCGACATTGCTCAAGATATGTGCTCAGGCCGGCTACCAGGTCCCCAACTTGAACTTTTTCACGTTCGCCCCGTACTACCACCACTTGGGTCTCCCGGAAATCGATCGCGATTACGTAGGCGACGAGTCCCGCCCTACCCTTCCGGCGTGGTTGGAGGATCACGCGGAAAGTGACCGCCCCTTTTGTGTCTGGTACCACACAACCCTGGTCCATCAGCCTTACCGTCCAGAACCCGAAGACATGCCGGCACCTAGGGACGAGCTGGAGAAGAGCCCGGGTCTGCGGGCGGTGCTGCGGGGAGCCATCGTACCCCTAGGATCCGCGGTCTTCACCGACGACGACCGTCCGATGCTGTATCGCCTGTATGACGCCGAGGTGCGTCGAGTCGATCGACTCTTCAACCAGGCGTTGGAGGTACTCGAACGCAAGCGGCTGCTTGATTCAACTCTGGTGGTCGTAGCCGCCGACCACGGTGAGGAACTCTTGGACCATGGGTTCGTGGGACACGCATCCACCTCGTTGCACGCCAAACTGTACGAGGAAATCGTTCACATTCCCCTGATCATTTCGTGGCCCGGACATGTGGAGGCGGGAAAGATCGTGAAGACACCGGTCAGTCAGGTCGACATTCTACCGACGATCCTTTCTCTCGCCGGGCTGGATCCGCCGAAGGGACTGCAAGGTTTCGATCTGCACCGAAACCCGCCGGAACGGGATTTGGTCTTCGAATCCGTCATCGCCGGCAATCAGACTTCGAAGGATCAGGAAAACGAGTGGGTCAGAGCCATTCGTTCGGGGCGGTGGAAGTACATCGAGCCGCAAGAGTTATATGACTTGTCGTCGGATCGGGCCGAGCGAAAGAATCTCGCCGACTGCATGCCTGAGAGAGTCCAAGAGCTTCGTAATCGCCTCCAGAGGGAGTTGGAGTCTCTTCGTCGGGAGCGGTCTCGGTTCGTTCCCGCCGAACAATTACCCCGGAGAGAGATTGTCACGCAGTGTCCCCGGATTTACACTCCGGAGAACGGATCGACTCTCGACTATGACATTCACACGGGGGCCCTCCTCTTCGACTGGCGTGGAGACATGGAAACCGACTATTGGATCGAGTACGATATCGGCGAAGGCGACCACCACGTCGCCGGACGGTATGAGGTGAAAGGAAACCATCACATCCTGGGCCCACTGCCCCAGGATTTGTGGGGTGACCTGAAGGCCTGGAATCCGTTCCGCATTCGGGTCTCGCCGAAACAAGATCCGCCCTGCTGGAGTGAATGGGTTGAATTCCGCTTTTGAGCAAACTTCGCCATCCCCACGGGAACTGCTGACCGTAGGCCTGACGGGCGGCATCGCCTGTGGGAAGACCCACATTCTCCGCTACCTAGGAGAAATGGGCGCTCACACGCTCGACGCCGACGAAATCGCTCGGGACTTGGTGCAACCCGGAAGCCCCGCCTATCAGGAAATCGTCGGAATTTTCGGAAAAGACATACTGCACGAAGGGGGAGAACTCCATCGCGCCAAGCTGGCAAAACTGATCTTCTCGGATCCTCACGCCCGGGAACAGCTCAACGCCGTTCTGCATCCCCGGATCATCGAGGAGGAAGCGCGGCGCATCCTGCTGTGTGACCCCCGCCGGTCACCGGTCGTCGTCGTCGACGCCGCTCTGATGATCGAAGTGGGAACGTACACGCGGTACGACGTAATCCTTGTCGCTTTTTGCCCGCCGGATCTCCAAGTCGAGCGTGTCATGCGCCGGAACCATCTGACCCGGGAAGAGGCGCTTCAACGACTCGCCAGCCAAATGAGCATTTACCGGAAATTGGCCTACGCCCATTACATCATCCACACTACCGGCACGTCGGCCGAGACTCGCGAGCAGGTCCGGCATTTTTATCAGGACCTACTCTTCCGGTGGGAACACGAGACCGGCTTTCCGGTCCGCCCCTAGCCGCCTGGTCCGCCCTCCCCGCAGGGCGTAGGGAGTTCCGCGTACGTAGAGCACGAGAAGGAGTCATCAGAACTCCGGACCGGTGAGGGTCCGACACGCTTCTTCACGACTCCGGGGCTTCGGCCGATTCCCTCGCCGTCAGCAAGGCGGCCAGTAGAGGCAACCAAATCTCGTGCGGACCGATAAAGCTCAGGCCCGTCCCGGAACCCTGCGTGGGTCGGCGGACGACGTTCTCCTGCGCCCTATATTGGCGAAGAAAATCGAAGTCGGCGGTCGTGAAACGTTCCAAGGGACGACCCGAACTCCGTACCATGGCGACCGCCTTCAAGAACACTTCCGGCAAGATCACGGCCGAACCCCAGTTCAAGTACGTCCCCCCCTGGTGCAAAGTCGCAACCATGCGCACCAGGGTCTGGAAGTCACGCATCGAACCCTCTCCCAGCACGGCGCCGGACGCCTCGGGATGGCAATGAATGACGTCGGTCCCGATCGCCACATGAACCGTAACGGGGATCTTCCGTTTGGCGGCGTTAAAGAGAATAGAGC
>JAPXNP010000226.1:3411-4201 GCA_033811955.1 Acidobacteriota bacterium | reverse complement strand
GGACAGGTGCAGGATCCCACGGGAGCGGCGGTTCCCGGAGCCGACGTGACCGCCGTCAACGTGCAAACCAACTTGACCCTCACCGCCGTGACGAACGATGTGGGTAACTACACGATCCGCAACGCTCCGGTGGGGACGTACACTCTGCGGGTGAGCCTGCCGGGTTTCAAGGAGTACGTGGCGGAGAACGTCATCGTGACGGCGGGGCAAGTGACGCGGCACAACGCGAGGCTCCAGGTGGGAGAGCTGACGGAGACCATCACCGTATCCGGGGCGGCGACGCTGCTGAAGACGGATACGGCCGAGGTGTCGACCCAGCTTGAGACGGTGGAGATTGAAGCTTTGCCGCTGAACATTTATCGGAACTACCAGGCGTTGTTGAACCTGGTGCCGGGTGCCACGCCGGTGGCGTTTCAGAATGCCATTACGGACACGCCGGGTCGCGCCTTGACGACGAACATCAACGGTACGGCGCGCAACATGAACAACACCCGGATCGACGGGGCGATGAGCGTCAACATCTGGTTGCCGCACCACACGGCGTATGTGCCGCCGTCGGAGACGATCGAGGTGGTGGACGTCTCGACGAACAATTTTGATGCTGAGAAGGGGTTTGCCGGTGGGGCGGCCGTCACGGTGATCACCAAGTCGGGGACGAACGAGCTTCACGGTTCGGCCTGGTACTACCATGAGAACAGTGCGTTGAACGCCCGGAAGTTTTTCAATTACAACGACCTGGACGGGGACGGTGAAGCGGACAATCCGCCGGGGCGGCGTCACATTTGGGGCG
>JAPXNP010000226.1:0-3401 GCA_033811955.1 Acidobacteriota bacterium | reverse complement strand
CATCGGTGGTCCGATCATCAAGGACAAGCTGTTCTACTTTGGCGGATTCGAGGCGACGCAGGAAGGGACGGCCCAGTTCTCCACGGCGACGTTGCCGACGGCGGACCAGCGGGCGGGGGACTTCTCGGCGTACTTGCCGATTAGTGCCGGGGGCACGTGCGACCCGACGAAGAGCACGTGCACGATCATCTACGATCCCTTGACGGGTGATGCGAACGGTTACGGGAAGGTTCCGTTTCCGGGGAACATCATTCCTTCGGACCGGCTTTCGCCGATTGCCTTGAAGATGCAGGAGTTGTTACCCCTTCCGAACCAGCCCGGTTTGGTGTCGAACTACGGCAAGGGTGGTCAGCGGATCATGAACCGGTACAACACGGATGTGAAGGTGGACTGGTACCGGACGGAGAACCACCGGATCTGGGGTAAGTTCAGCTGGCTGGATGCGACGGTGGAGGGCCAGCCGTTGTTCGGACCGGGCGGCGGCGGTGCCGTCGGGGGCGGTGGCGACGGTGTTGGTGACACCGATGTAAAGGTCTACAGTGTGGGGCACAGCTGGACCATTACGCCGACCTTCCTGCTGGACGGCAATTTCGGTTTCACCGATATGGACCAGTTTGTGGACAACGCGAGTCTGGCGTTGGGGAACTACGGTTTGGAGACGCTGGGCATTCCCGGGGTGAACGCGGTGCCCGGACAGGACCGGGCCTGCATCGTCGACGGCCAGAATCTTTGCGGCGGTCTTCCGTATTTCGCCGTCGGTGGTTACTCCGACTTTGGCCAGCTGGACAATTGGACTCCGCTGATTAGAGATGAGAACAGCGTGACCGTCAGTAACAACTTCAGCTTGAGCAAGGGGAACCACGACATCCGTTTCGGTTACGACTTGGTCAAGCACATGCTGAATCACTGGCAGCCGGAACTCGGTTATGGTCCGCGGGGTGGGTTCTCGTTCAGCCAGAACACCACGGGCCTTCCCGGGCAGGTGGTAAGGATGCAGAACGGGTGGGCGTCTTACCTTCTGGGCTACCCGTCCTATATGGCTAAGGCTCTGCAGTGGGAGCTGATGACGGCCAACGAGTGGCAGCACGCTTGGTATATTCGGGACCGTTGGCAGGTGACGCCGAAGTTGACGCTGACGGCCGGGCTTCGCTATGAGTTCTATCCGCTGGTGGAGCGCGACGACCGGCCCATGGAATACCTGGATCTGCACAGCATTGTTCCCTGTGCGACGGGCGAATGTTTCGAGGTGGTGCTGGACAACGATACCAACGTGAGCAAGAGTCTGTTTGCGCCTCGGGTTGGACTGGCTTACCGCTTGACGGACAACGACGTATTCCGGGCCGGTTATGGGATCACCTACAGCCCGCTCCCGTTCGCTCGTCCCTTGCGAGGCTTCTATCCGTTGGTGGTTTCGGGGACCTGGGAAGCTCAGACGGCTTTTGCGCCGTTCCGGACGTTGGCCGAGGGCATCCCCTTCTTTGTAGGACCCGAGACGGCGCCCGGGGCCCGCGTACCCTTGCCCCCATACGCCGAGATGCGGTCGATGCCGGCGGAGGAGATCACAAGAGGTTACATCCAGTCCTGGAACGTGACATACGAGCGGAAGCTGCCGGCGGAGTTCGTGGTTTCGATGGGCTACGTGGGGACTTCCACCGTCCATCAGCTCGCCGACCAGAACCTGAACTGGTCGGGTCCGGGCGGGGGAGACACGGGAAGACAGCTGTATCCTTACTCCAGTACCTCGGTCCTTTACTGGGACGGCTGGTTGAGTGCGAACTATCACTCCCTGCAAATCGCCATCAACCGGCGGTTTGTGGACGGGTTGTTCGTCAAGGGGGCCTATACCTGGGGTCGGGCCATCAACATGGCGGACGACGAAGGCTGGCAGGGAGTAAGCTGGAATGATCCCGCGCTGATCTACCGCAACCGGGCGCAGGCCGGCTACAACCGCCCGCATATCCTGCAGCTGGCTACCATCTACGAGATTCCTTGGGGTAAGGAGGGCGACAGCCTTGCCGCCAAGATCTTGGGGAACTGGCAGTTGAACGGAATCTTCTCGGTGAACAACAACGCGCCCTTTACGGTAGGCACGTCCTCGCCCATCAACACCCGGGCCAATTCGCAGACGGCCGACCAGGTGAAGGACGAAGTGGAGAAGCTGGGCGGTATCGGCCGCGGTAATCCGTACTATGATCCGACTGCGTTTGCTCCGGTGACTCGGGTGCCGGGTGTGGATTGCAATCCGGCGGACACTTCTTGCTACGGCAACAGCGGCCGGAACATTCTGCGGGGGCCGACGTGGGTGAATCTGGATTTGTCGATTTTCCGGCTTTTCCCGATCACCGAAACGCTGAACATGGAGTTTCGGGCGGAGTTCTTCAATTTCACGAACACGCCCCACTTCACTAACCCCGACGCCAGTGCCTCGTCGAGCGGTTTCATGGAGATCCGAGGTACGAGTGACAACGCCCGAGAGCGTGTCGCCCGTTTCGGGCTGAAGCTCAAGTGGTGACGGTCCTAGGTTAGTTGGGCAGTCGAAAGGGCGGGGATCTTTCCCCGCCCTTTTTTGTCGGCGCGAACGCGCCCGGGGGCGGTACCCGCTTCTCTTTCCTTGAACCCATCCGGCCTTACGAGATGGGAAACAGCACGTCGAATCTCTAAACTGGAAGGAAAACAGCCTCAGGCGAGGAGAGGGCGAGATGCAAGCAGCATGGAGTCGGCGATCATTTTTGGTTTCAGCGGGAAGTGGTATGGCGGGAGTGCGTGTGGCGCTGGGAGGCGTTTCCAGAGAGAAGCCTGTCCGGAACCTCTTGCCCCGTTGGAGGGGATTCAATTTATTGGATTACTTTTCCCCCTTTCCAGCACGGGATCCGGAATCTTCGCAGACAACGGACGACGATTTTCGCTGGATGCGTGACTGGGGCTTCGACTTCGTCCGGTTGCCCATGGCCTACCCCCGCTATATTCGGTTTGATTCTTCGCGACCCGTCACGCCTGAGGAAGTCTTGCGGTTCGAAGAGGAAGCCGTCGACAGAATTCACAAGCTGGTGGATCGAGCCAACGGGTTCGGATTACACGTGAGCCTGAACCTGCATCGGGCTCCGGGCTATTGTGTGAACGCCGGATTTCACGAGCCGTACAACTTATGGACGGACGAAGCGGCGCAGGATGCCTTTTGCCGGCACTGGACGATGTGGGCGCAGCGCTTCCGGAGTTACTCCCCGAGCCAAGTCAGCTTCGATCTCGTCAACGAGCCCAGCATGCGTGACGACATGAACGATCAGCACGCCCCGCGACGTCCGGTTCCGGGAGACGTGTACAGGAAAGTCGCCCGGCGGGCCGCCGAAGCGATCTGGAGCGCCAACCCCGATCATCTCGTGATTGCCGACGGCAATGACGTG
>JAPXNP010000225.1:0-4206 GCA_033811955.1 Acidobacteriota bacterium | reverse complement strand
ACGCTTTCCTGTGCAGTGCCTCTAGTAGTAAACGAAACCCTCTTGGGGAATCGGCTGCAAGGAACCGATGACGGATCGGATATTCTCCAACCCATGGCGCAGGCAATACTCTTCCAGCCCCTGAACGACTTTGAGGGTCGCCAAGGGATCCACGAAGTTTGCCGTACCCACCTGGACGGCCGAAGCCCCGACAATCATAAATTCCAAGGCGTCTCGGGCCGAGGTGATACCTCCGATGCCGATTACGGGAATCGAGACGGCTTGCGCCGCCTCGTACGTGAGCCGCGCGGCCAGCGGACGAATGGCCGGACCCGAAAGGCCGCCGGTTACATGGGAGAGCATAGGCCGGCGTTTCTCCACGTCGACGGCCATGCCGATGAAGGTATTCACCAACGTCACGGCGTCGGCCCCCGCATCTTCACAGGCTCTGGCAAAAGGAGCTATCTGCGTAACGTTCGGCGACAATTTGACCCAGACCGGTTTTTCAGTTACACCGCGCACTGAGGACGCAACTTCGTAGGTCAGCCGCGGATCGTGTCCGAATTGGATTCCGCCATGTCGTACGTTGGGACAAGATACATTCAGCTCGAAGGCGTCAACTCTGGGTTGAGAACTCAGGCGCTCCACGATCCTGCAAAATTCTTCGACCGATTTTCCGAGGATATTCGCCACGACTACGGTACGATAACTCTCCAAGTAAGGCAGCTTCTCGGAGATGAAGGCCTCCACGCCGACATTCTGGAGGCCGATCGCGTTCAACATGCCCGCGGGAGTTTCCACGATCCGACCGGGAGGGTTGCCGGCCATAGGTTCCAGCGACAGGCCCTTGGTGCAAAACCCTCCGAGCTTGGAAAGGTCGAAGAATCGGGCAAACTCGACTCCGTAGCCGAAAGTGCCCGAGGCGGCCAAGACCGGGTTCTTGAGGCGAAGTGAGCCGATCTCCACGCTGAGATCTACCGGGCTTGACACGCTGATCCCTCCCATTGTTCGGATTCCCACACGAACTCGGCGGCGTCGAACACGGGGCCGTCGGTACAGGCGAGTCGGTATCCACCGCGCGTCTTGACGGAACATCCCAGGCAGACACCGAACCCACAGCCCATCTTTACTTCGACCGAAATGGAACAAGGTAATCCTCGAGCGGCGGCAAGCCGTCCGACGGCTTCCATCATCGCCGTCGGGCCGCAAGCGTATAGGCGGTACGGCCGCGGCGCCCGACGGCTCAGGATCGTCTCCACGGCAGCCGTGACCAAACCCTTCGTACCGCGCGATCCGTCCTCCGTAGTGATTTCCAGGGGGATGCCCAGCTCCTCGAAGGGAGCCAGAGCGACTAGGTCGCCGGCCGAACGTCCTCCAGCCGCCATGAGAACGGTGTCACCGCGGCGGGCGAGATCTTCCGCCAGCAGGTAGAGGGAGGCCAAACCGGTACCTCCAGCAACCAGAAGATTGCTCTGCCCGGAGGCCGCCGCCAAATCGAAGCCATTGCCCAAGGGACCGATCAAGTCGATTGCTTCCCCCGGATCCAGGGAGGCCAGGCGGCGTGTTCCCTCCCCCACAACTCTAATCAGAAGAGTGAATTGTTCTCGGGTCGTTTCCCTATCAGGCAGGGTAAAGACGGCCAGAGCTCGCTTCAGGAGCGGAAACGGAGTTTCGGAGTCCCGGGTGCAACCTGCCATTACGAACTGACCGGGCTTCACCGCAGCGGCGATCCCCGGCGCCTGAACGGTAAGGACGACGTATCCATCGCCCGGCGTCTTACTTGCGACGATCCGGCCTGTCTCGAGCTGCACCAAGGCCAGAATAGCACACGGAACCGCCGACTCCTTGCGGATCCGGTCTTGCCCCCGAGGGATACAAAGGATAGGATGCCCTCGCTCCATAACGTCAGGGGCAAGAAGCGAAGGCGATGGATTTTTGGAACATTCGGGTGCGCATCGTCGGGAGGATTTTGAGATGAACAGACTGTTGTTCGTCGGTACGGTTGTCGCGATTGTATTGGGAACCTTCGGCCTCGTGCAGGCTCAGGACGAGGGGTGGATTCCGCTGTTCGACGGTAAGAGCCTGGAAGGGTGGAAGGCCTCGGAGCATCCCGACACCTTTAGCGTGCAGGAGGGTGTGATCGTGGTCAACGGCCCCCGCTCCCACCTCTACTATGTGGGTCCTGTGGAAAACCATGACTTTAAGAACTTCGAGTTCCGGGCCGACGTCATGACTCGCCCGAAGGCCAACTCCGGAATCTATTTCCATACGAAGTACCAGGAAGAGGGCTGGCCCGCCGTGGGATACGAGGTCCAGGTGAATAATTCGCACTCGGATCCCCGCAGGACAGGAAGTCTGTACGCCATCCAAGATGTGCACGAGACGTATGTCGGCGACGACGAGTGGTTTACGCTCTGCATACGGGTTGAGGGCAAACGGATCATGACCAAGATTAACGACCGGACGGTGGTGGACTACGTAGAGCCTGAGAATCCGGAGCGCCCCGCCGACATGAAGCAACGCGTGCTTTCGCACGGGACGTTCGCGTTGCAAGGGCATGACCCCGAGAGCGTCGTCTACTACAAGAACATCATGGTCCGTCCGTTGCCCGATTGAAGGGTCGGCCTGGCTGCAAGGGCCGAGGCCCCTGCAGACTGCGTGCAGGCCGGTGCCGTCCTTACTCGCGCCTCCTGATGCCGGCGGTAGTAGGTAGGGATGGCGCACTCAGCGCTTTTTCAGGGTGATGGAGAGATCGTTGCCCTCGTGGTAAAAGACCGTTTCCAGTTCCGGATTCCTGGTGACGGCCCGCATGTAATCCGGAGCCGAGCGGGCGTTGTGGGCCAGGATCAGACCTCCCGGCCGCACGAGAGGGAGGAGTTTCTCGAGGTAGTCCAGATAGCCTGACTTATCGGCGTCAAGGAAGACCAGATCGATCGGCCCCTGAAGCCGGCTCACCGTCTCATGGGCGTCGCCTACAACCACGGTTACCAGGTCGGCCACCCCGGCCTCCGCAAAGTGTTTGCGTGCAGCCTCCGCCCGGCCGGGATGGTACTCAAACGTGGTCAGGCTCCCGCCCGTAGCCTGCAATCCCAGGCAAATCCAGAGGCCGGAGTACCCCGTCGACGTCCCGATCTCGACGACGTGACGGGCTCCCATCGCTTCGGTTAGCACCCGGAGAAGGCGTCCGTCTTCCTCGGGAACGCTGAGGTACGTTTCCCGGTCCCGCCTCATTCTTTCGAGGACCTTCAGGATTTGCGCCTCCCGGTCGTTGTGAGCTTCGGCTGATCGTGTCGATTCCACGGGCCATTGACCCGCCGTGCAAAACACACTACATAGCACAATCCATCCCGTCGTCAGCAAGTGTTTCATATCGTCTTCTTGCCTTTCTCCTAACGAAGAATGCTGACCCCGTCCGTCCGGAATCGCTGAACCCCTGTCTACCACAGAACGCCAATTGACACGGTGAAGCGTGTAAAAGTGATGCAATTTCCGACGAGAACGTCTATGCTGGAAGCATCCGGGAGGAGGTGACTCAATGCGCAGCGTGAGCTGGATACTGATAGCCCTTGTCTCCCTCGTCATTGTGTTGGAGAGCATAGCCTCGGCACGAATAGCATACTTCGGAGCGCCCGAGGACGACGTGATCGTCGGCGGAGTTCGCCTGTCCGATCTGGGACTGCAGCCCGACGTCGCCAAGGCCCTCCGAGCCAGACGAGGTACCGCCGCCTCATTAGGTCTTGGGTTCGGGCTTCTTCTCCTGATCCTCGCCGCGGGATCCTATCGCCGGGGGAGTGTCTGGGCTTGGTGGGCGATTTTGGTGTCTTCGGCGGTCGTCGGGGGATGCATATTGTTACGCATCCCGGCGCTGGGGATCAGGCAGGGAGCCTCGACCGGGCTGGCTTTCTTGGTGATCCTGTTGGCCTTGTTGCTCGATGTCCAGAGAGTCAGCCGGCGGGAGCAGTCAACGGAACTTTGACTCGCCGAACGCTTGGGGTGCCGGATCTACGATCAAAGGCTACGTCTGTCGCCGGCCGTCGAGTCGTCGGATCCACAGGTTGCGGAACCACACCTCGTCGTTGTGGTGCTGTAGGGCAATGGGAGTTCGCCGGCGGGGCAGTTCGGTCAGAAGTCGGTAAACCGGAGAATTCGGGCCCCACCGCTGCTCGAGTCTTTTGCGGACGGTCGCCGAGGCCAGATCCACGTCAACAACCTTGACCCCGTTCAGCC
>JAPXNP010000224.1:0-4211 GCA_033811955.1 Acidobacteriota bacterium | reverse complement strand
CCCCGGCAACAGAAGTAGTAGCGCTTGCCTTGATAGACGACGCTTGTGTCCCAACGATCGGTGTCTCCCTTCATCCCACAGACTACGTCCCATACTTCCGCCATCTTCCCGCCTCGCTCCTTTCTCACCGCTCCTTCCCGACAAAGACTCTCAAAAGAGTTCGCAATCGTTTTGGAATTCTTTGCGGTGGGCAAGGTTAAAAAAAGACGCCCCGAGGTGCCCGGAAACCCCTCCGGCAGGAAAAAGCCGCCTGATTCCGCCCGCTTTCCTACAGAGGAGACAATGCCAGACGGCCGGAAGTAAGCCTACACCCGACCTTTCTCTCCCGACGGCGTTTCAGCACCTGCTCCCACACCTGCATCTTTGCGATCAGCGCGCGGCAACTCGCACGCCCCGCTCATTCAAGTGGGAACTCCGAGCCTGGGCAACAGCCAAGCTTGCAGCACGACCCAGAGTACGATGAAAAATACGACTAAAATAAAAGTTCCCATGCGTTCCACTCGCTTATTTGTGAATCTCTGTATATAAGACGCTACCATAGCGTGCAAGGTTCTTCGAGAACGAAAGGAACACCGAACATGCATCGAACTTTGATTGGACTGACTCTTCTCGGCGGTCTTTCAAGTACGGCTTGGGCATTGGACGTGGGCGATCCTGCACCGCGCTTCGCTTTGCACGGCTCGGACGGCGAGAGCCATCGTCTCGAAGACCACCTGGGCAAACAGGTGATTGTTTTGGCTTGGTTTCCCAAGGCGTTTACCGGGGGCTGAACATTGGAATGCAAGTCGCTACGGGATAGCGGCCGGGAACTACAGCAGTTCGATATCGCACTGTTTGCGGCAAGCGTGGATGACCCCGAGACCAACCGAAACTTCGCCGAATCCCTGAACCTCTCCTACCCCATACTCAGCGATCCGACCAAAGAGACGGCCAAGGCCTTCGGCGTCCTCCACGAGTCCGGCGGCTACGCTCGGCGCTGGACATTCATTATCGGGAAGGAAGGAAAGATTCTCCAAGTGGTGCGGGAGGTGAATCCTCAAACGGCGGGACCTGACCTCGCTCGGATCCTCGAGGAGCTGGGCGTACCAAGGCGGTAGGTTTCCGCCACAGCGGTGCAAACCGCTCAACACCGCGCATAGAAGCTACAATGGCGGGAATGGACGAAGAACAAGAGAAACCGGCGTTCCCGGAGGGGGGTTCCGCACCCTCGACGATATACGGACCGGTGCACAGCTGGCGGGTCGGGTGGTCGTTGGGGGTTGATCTGATACTGGTCAACAGCATCTGCTCGTTCAACTGCGTCTACTGCCAACTGGGTAGAATCCGCGTGCACACGTTGGAGCGCAAGCTGTTCGTCCCCACTCACCAGGTTCGCCAGGACTTAGTCCGGAGCGATTGGCGGAAAGCCGACGTGGTGACATTCTCGGGAAGCGGAGAACCGACCTTGGCTCTGAACCTGGGAGAGGCCGTCGAGGCGGCACGCGACCTGACGGGCAAGCCGCAAGTTATTCTGACCAACGGGACCCTCTTACACGACACCCAAGTACGCCGAGACGCGGCGCGGGCCGACCGGGTTTTCGTCAAACTCGACGCGGCGACCGAAACCACCTTTCGGCGCATTAACCGCCCGGTCGAGGGGATCACTCTCGAAAGCGTGGTGTCCGGGGCCGAACAGTTTCGCCGGGAATACCGGGGATGGCTCGGAGTCCAGATCATGTTCCTTCCGAATTCCAGGGATCCTGTCGAGGCTTACCTACCGTTACTGCAACGGATGGAACCGAACGAGATTCAAGTAAACACGCCTACGCGTCCTTACCCCGGTAACCAGTGGCACTTGGAAAGCCGGGGCAGCCACGGAGAAGTCCGCTACCCGGCTCGTCCTCTGAAGATCCTCTCTCCCCAGCGTCTGGCGGAAATCGAGGATTACTTCGAGGCAGCCTTGCCCGGAGTCCTCATTCGTCGAGTACCTACCCGCCGCAAAACCTAGGAGTCACGTCGACGCTTCCGCACAATCCACGGACGTCGGGATGAAGCAGGCCGACGATTTACCCCGCGTTGTTCACGTCCGTCGTCGAAGACGAAGAGAGTTCCCCACTACGCTAACCGAGCTGAAAGCCATGGCCAACGCCGCAAAAATGGGATGCAGGTGCTGCAAGAACGAGGGAGTCGCCGGCCACAAGCTCAGAACACCCGCCGCCACGGGAATCAAAACGACGTTGTAGCCGAAAGCCCAACCCAAGTTCTGGCGGATCGTCCGCAGCATGGAGCGACTCAGGTCCAAGGCCCGAGGCAGAAGACGGAGATCACTCTGCAGCAGCACGATGTCGGCGGCCTCGGCGGCGATATCGGTGCCCGAGCCCATGGCGATCCCCACGTCGGCCTGCGCCAAGGCCGGAGCGTCGTTGACACCGTCTCCCACCATGCCGACGACTTCACCCCGCCGCTGCAATTCGGCCACCACGTCCACCTTCTGTTCAGGCAGAACTTCAGGACAAACTTCGTCAATCCCCACCAGTCGTGCGATAGACTCCGCCACCGAACGCCGATCTCCCGTCAGGAGCACGGTCGAGAGACCCCGCCGATGAAGTTGGTCCACCACCTGACGACTTTCGGGACGCTCCGCGTCGGCGGCAACCAAAACACCCGCCACCTTGTTTCCCTCAGCAACCCAGATCGACGTCCCAACCGTGGACTTCAAGTCCTGTTCAAGGCTCTCCACTTCCTCAAAGCGAACTCCCTCCTCTTCGAGGAATTCCCGGCTCCCTACCAGAACAAAGCCACCGTTCACCTGGGCCTTGGCACCCCGACCGGGAACATTGCGGAACTTCGACGCTTCCGGCCACACCAAGCCTCGGCGCCGGGCTTCAGCGACTACGGCGCGGGCCAAAGGGTGCTCCGAAAGGACTTCTACGGCGGCCGCCTTTGCAAGAAGCTCTCCCTCCGAGCCCTCCTCCAGGGACGTAACCCGCCGGATCTCGAGACGACCGGTTGTAAGAGTTCCCGTTTTATCGAAAACGATAGTGGTCAGGCGGCCCACCTGTTCCAGGGCTTCCGGCCTCCGAAAGAGAATCCCTAATTCCGCTCCTCTTCCTGTTCCCACCAGAATCGCCGTCGGAGTGGCCAAACCGAGAGCACAAGGACACGCAATGACCAAGACCGCCGTCATCCTTACCACCGCCTCGGTGGCGTCGCCACCCGCCCACCACCAAACTAGCAACGTGACCGCCGCGACACCCACAACCGCCGGCACGAAGACTGAGGCCACACGGTCGACCAGTTGCTGCACGGGAGGTTTACGTTGCTGAGCTTCCTCCATGATGCGCACAATACGGGCCAAGGCGGTGTCACGGCCTACCACTTCCGCCCGCATGCGTATACTCCCGTCCAAGTTCAGAGTTCCCGCAGACAGTCGGTCACCGGGCGCTTTCGGCACAGGCAAGCTTTCGCCCGTCAACATGCTCTCGTCTACCGACGTCTCCCCCTCGAGAACAGTTCCATCGACGGGAATGCGCTCGCCGGGACGAACGAGAAGAACGTCTCCCGGCTGCACCTGATCAAGCGGAACCTCGACTTCCCTCCCCTCGAAAATCAGCACCGCCTTCTCGGGACGGAGCCGGAGAAGCCGACGGACCGCTTCACCGGCCCTCGCCCGGGCTCGCGTTTCCAGGTATTTTCCGATCAGAATCAGGGTGATGATGGCGGCCGAGGTCTCAAAGTAGACGTGTCCGGGTAGCAGGTCCAAGACCACCGCCGCGGAGTAAAGGTAGGCCGTAGACGAACCCAGCGCCACCAGCACGTCCATGTTGGCCGAAAGATTGCGAAGCGCCTTCCAGCCGTTGCGGTAGAAGGTCGCCCCCACCCAAAACTGTACGGGTGTCGCCAACGCCCAAAAAAGAATGTTCCACCAGGAAGCGCTCGCCCAATCACCCAACACCCCGAAATCGCGCCCCATGCTGAGACAGACCAGGGGCACCGTAAAGATCACACCCCACACCAGCCGTCGCCGCAGTCGTCGGGCCTCTGCTTCCAGGATCTCGCCGGCGACGTCCCTACCCTCCGCCGCTTCCGCCACGCCGTATCCGATTTGCTCGACCCGCCGAACCAAATCTTCCCGACTCACCAACCCGGGACGAAACCGCACGACCGCTCTTGACGTGGCCAGGTTCACTTGCACGTCCCGCACTCCGTCCAAGCGCCTCAGCCCTTTCTCG
>JAPXNP010000223.1:0-4219 GCA_033811955.1 Acidobacteriota bacterium | reverse complement strand
GCCTTGGCCGTCCACCAAGGATGAAACGTGGTGGGAAGGGTGAGCCATAGATCGTTCGGCTCTGGTCGGCCGCTCGTCTCAGTGGATTCATCGGGCGGGGAGACGGGAGAGACCTCCTCGTCGAGGGTTCTCGCAGTCGGAGGTGTTGGCTTACGCTGGAAGATCCGCTCCGACTGACTCCATTGCTCGGCAACCAGACTTACCGCCTGATTGCTTCGCCACCAAACGGCCGGTTCATCCGCCTCGAACACGTGGAAGGGTCCGCTTGCAAAGGTCGGCTGAAAGCGGCTGGTTTCGTGCAGCAATTGAGTCAACTCCGGTTCGCAGGTGACCACCGTGGTGACGGCCTGCCGCCGAAGCGTTCTCTCAAGGTCATCCGGCTTCCAGTCTTTGATGGAACGGCCGAGGAGCCGGCCGGCTTCCGTACGAGCCAAATCCGTCGTGGGACTGAAAGCCTCGCAGAACGAGCCGATCGTCCACCGGCCGGTTTGCCACCACGTCAGGGCCATCACATGGGACCGGGCCAGAGGGCCTTCCGAGATGTTGTAGAGAGTGTCCTGGACCAGTAAGCGGCCGGCTGGAACCTGGTTGTGCGAGGCTGCCAGATGACGCCAGGTTTCCATCAGCGCACGCTCCTGTAGGTTTGCCGGATGCTTGGTGTCCAAAAGCGCCCGAAATTCGACCCGGGCGGGACCGCCGGCGGTTGCCGAATTAAGTAAAATAGTCGCCACGGCCGGCAAGCTCGTAACGGTAAGACGCCTTATCGCAGACGGCCTTAGCGAAGTCATTGCGGTACCTGCCCACCAGAGGCTCCAAGCCAGAACGTAGGGCGAAAAGCGTCCGATTCGGACCATGCCCGCCACGTCCGAGAGAGCCTGCGGCGGCACGAAGACCATCCAGAGAAGAAAGCCCCAAAGCAGAGCTCCCACCGTCAGCCACAGTCGAAGGCCGATCGGATTCGCCGGCCGCTCGGCTCTCCGACAAACCGCCCAAACGGCCAAGAGCGCCAAGGCGAGAGCCGAAAGCATTCCACCGGAGTCCCACGCCAAGGTTTCCAACGCCGTTGCGACGTCGGGCTCGGGTCCGGCAATTTCCGTGGCCGTCAAGGGGAACAGAGGGTTCAGAAGACTCCAGCTCCACTGCTTGGGCAAGACTCGGGGCCAGTTGCGCGTGAGGAAGATGGGCAACCAATACCAGGATGTCAGTAGTGTCGCGGTAACCGTGGCGAACAACACCTGTTTGACGGCTTCGAGCCTCGTTGCGTTGCGAGCGGCCAGAGGTATCGCCGCCAGCAAGAGAGAAGCCGGCAGGAGGCTGAAAGGATGAGCCAAGTAACTGAGTCCCAGCCACCAGGGCGCGGCGGAAGACAGCCTTATACCCTTGTCCGTCGAGTGGACGGAGCTGAAAAACAGAAGTAGGAACCCTAGGCCCAAGTATTGATTCCACATTCCGGCCAAGGCCAGGTAGAGGTGATCTTGTGACGCGAACACCGTCAGGGCGGACAAAATCCCCCATCCGATTCGTCCCTCTCGAGAAAACCACCAAGCAACTACCCAAGCCGGAAAGATCCAGGCCGACAGGAGGACAAGTTTGTAGGTGAGGACAAGATCCCCGGGGAGGAGGAAGTCGAGCAGTGCGACTGTGGACTTGCCCAAAGGATATTGGTAGGCGAGCAGAGGATATCCGAAGAAGTCTCCTTCGAACCATCCGCACCACCAGGATTGTTCGGGCAGTATCACGTCTTCCAGGGCCCGGATCTCGGCCAAATGGGATGGATTGTCCCCAGCAAGAGGGAGACCTTCTTCCAAAAAAGACCGATTCCAAAGGAAAGCCGCGAGGGGGATGAAGATGAGGAGAAGCGGTCGCCTGGTTCGCCGTCCCGGGTCTTCGGTCATGGTTATTCGCCGAGGTCTCCGTGAAGAATGCCGTTCCTGCTGCAGCCTACGGGCTGTCCGAGCAGTCTAGCCGGAGGTTCTCCCTCAAGCAATCGGGGGGCGAAGAGCTCGTCGAGCGGCGGTTAAGACGGGATCCGCCGCGGCGATTCGCCCCCGGAATTCGGCGAGTCCAATCCCTCTCTTCTTGTCGGACTGTCGGGATCACCGGTCCGCCGGCTTCATACTTCAGTCGGCGAAGACAAAGCGGTTCGCCTTCTCACGGGCGGCGCCCCGGCCGGCTCATGCGTTCCCGCATCCGCTCGCGTTGTTGCTGCCGCCACTTCTCCCACCCGGTGTATTGTTCCCCGCTGAGGATATCCTTCACCTTTTTGTCTGTGTCAGAGCGGATGTTCATCATCCTCTCCCGCATTTCTTCTCGGTTACGGGAGCCGCCGGACCAGAGTTCTCTCATTTGGCGGGATTCCTCCATGAGAAGTTCCTGGATCTTCGAAGCCTGTTCGTCGGAAAGATTCAGCTCGGCGGTTAACTGCTCGACTTGAGCCTTGATCCGCTGTTCCATCTGTTCCTCGGACCGGCGCGGCTGGGACCAACCCGTGACAGCAAAAGCCAACATGATCCCCGGCAAACACGTCAACCACCAGTTTCGATACCGCATGATGTGATTCCTTTCAAAAGCACGTTTGCTAAGTACACGCTCTACGCCGCAAATGTGTTCCGTTCTGCCCGGGCAGGCTGTTTGTACTGATTTGTTCCTTGTGCGGCCCACTCATATGACATTTCTTGCGCCCCGATGTAAGCGAAGTGCTCAACGCGATGTTTCTAGGAAAGCGAAGCCCGGACCGACGAATGCCGACCGTTGCCGTAATTGCTTCACCGTGCGAGACTAAGGTTTGGTTGGGGTTCTCGAATGCGAATGCTGGTCGCAGGAATCGCTGGTGGAGTGGTGTTGACGGTGGGAGCAGCTGTCGCCGACGGGTGGTTGCTCCGCGATGACTGGGATCGCCTGGCAATCTGTGTCAAGCTCTCGGAACCGCCTGGGAGGATGATCATTGTAGGATTCCTCTGCTTGCTTCTCGGTTTGTGCCTCGCTTGGATGCTGGTGCGGTTGCCTGGCGAATCGCAGCGCTCGGCTCCGGAGCTGGCCGAAGTGGCCGGCCTGTGCTGGCTGATGGCATGTCTTGCCCCATTGTTATGGGGATACGCAATGGCTCTGTTTTCCTTACGGGGCCTCTTGATAGGCGCTTGCTGGGGGCTGGGCGTATTGATTTTCGCCGTTTTGGCGACGGACTGGATCCTTTGCCGAAGATGAAAGCCCAGCGTCTATGGGCAACCGTTGACGGTAGGGATCGCTGTAAGCCGGTCCTTGAGCAACGGAGGAGACGGACCGGCGATTTGGGTCTCTTGGAAAGAAAGCGCGCCTTTACGTTGTTTCCGAAAGGAGATGGTGGTGAGCTTCCTGATTCGGTCTACTCTAGTCGCAGCTCTGGGTGGACTTCTTTTCGGATTTGACACGGCGGTCATTTCAGGTACGACTGAGTGGCTGCGAGGAGTATTCGGACTTAGTTCCGCGGGGCTGGGGTTCTCAGTCGCGGCAGCTCTGATAGGCACGATCGTGGGTGCCTTGTCGGCCGGACGGCCTGCCGACCGTTGGGGTCGGCGTCGGACGCTTTTTTTCATCGCCGGCTTGTATTTTGCCTCCGCCTTGGGTACGGCCCTCGCGTGGGACTGGTACTCGTTTCTTTTCTTCCGCTTTGTGGGAGGCATCGGAGTCGGAGGCGCTTCTGTGGTGTCCCCGATGTACATTGCCGAGATTTCTCCCGCTCAGTACCGAGGCCGTTTAGTCGCCGTTACGCAGTTCAATATCGTTTTGGGGATACTCTTGGCGTTTTTCTCCAACTACCTCATTGCCGGTCTCGATTTGGGACCGGCGGAGTGGCGCTGGATGTTCGGCGTGGAGGCCGTCCCGGCGGGTCTCTTCTTCCTCCTCCTGTTCTTAACTCCCTACAGCCCACGGTGGCTGGTCATGCAAGGTCGTATCGACGAGGCCCGGAAGACGCTGCTTCGGCTCGGTACCGACGTCGCTTCGGTGGAAGACCAGATTCGGGAGATCGAGAGTTCCATCGATTTGGAACATCACAGCCTACGTGAACCTCTGTTTCAGACGAAGTATCGCAAGCCCATTCTCTTGGCGGTTGCCATCGCGGCTTTCAATCAACTGAGCGGTATCAACGCGGTCATGTATTACGCTCCATACATTTTCGAGCTGGCCGGCGCAGGGACTGAATCGGCGCTGGCGCAAACCGTCGCCGTAGGCGGAACCAACT
>JAPXNP010000222.1:0-4232 GCA_033811955.1 Acidobacteriota bacterium | reverse complement strand
ACCGAGTCCGACCTCTCCTGACGCCAACCGTTGGACGCCTTAGGCCGGCCTTATCGGATCATAACTGAAAACTGCTTGTCGCGGGATCCCTCAGAAGGGAATCGGATTACCAGCATCTTCCTTCCAGAAGTAAAATCAAGTGATCCTACCGGACGCTGAGTGATCTAGCGACGCAGCTCAAACGTGCCACCCTTCACCGGCCTCAATTACAGGTTTCCTTAACGGGTGTGCGAACACGGGTATCACGAACAAAAAAGGGGACGAGGGGCGGGGAAACCTGGTGCCGGAGGGGGGATTTGAACCCCCACGGGCGCTATGGCCCGCTGCGCCCTGAACGCAGTGCGTCTGCCAGTTCCGCCACTCCGGCTCGCCTCGTCCCGAGTTCCGACGCTCTCGAGGCCGGAGTCGCGAGTGTACCCTAAAACGGGGATGCTTGTGAAGTGGGGATCCCAAGCTACAAATGAAGGAATCCGGCGGTCTTACGATCGACGGAGTTCCTTTGGGCCTCGAATGTTTCCCGGCCTTCGCGGCGGAGGTGCTTGACCTGGATCCTCAAATTTCAGGCTGGACGCCTGAAAACCTCCCTTCTTTCAGAGCAGGCGTCCGGAAATCCCCCGCAATTCGTGCTACCTGTCTCCCCCCGATCTTTCGCCGTCAACCGCGAGTTGGTCGTACCCTTCCAGCATCGAGATTACAGACGGCACCGCCTCTGCTACAGGTACCTCGCGGCTGTGTCGCAATCGGCGGTGGAAGATCTCCACGCGTCGGTCTGCGAGCTTCTTTCCGACGGTGATGCGCAGGGGGATTCCCACCAGCTCGGCATCGTTGAATTTCACTCCGGGACGCTCATTACGGTCGTCCACCAGACAATCCACGCCGTTACGGAGAAGTTCGCCGTACAGTTGCTCGGCAACCGACTGCTGGTCTGCGTCATCCGGACGAACCAATGTGATTACCACTTCGAACGGAGCGATAGATCGGGGCAAAACGATTCCTCTATCGTCGTGGTAGAGTTCTACGGCGGAGGCAAGAATGCGCTCAAGGCCGATGCCATAGCTTCCCATGACGATTGGAACCTCCCTGCCTTCCCGGTTCAGCACCGTAGCTCCCATGGATGAGCTGTACCGGACCCCCAGTTTGAATATGTGTCCTACCTCGACGGCCTTGTCCAGGCGGAGCGGCTTGCCGCATCGGAGACAAGGGTCGCCCGCTTGTACCTCCCGTAGGTCGGCAAATTCCGCAATGAAGTCGCTTCCCGGTGTAACGTGAACCAGGTGGTAGTCGTCACGATTGGCTCCGCAGACCATGTCTCGACGTCCACGAAGCGCTTCGTCGGCCAGGATGCGCAAGGACCTTACGCCGACGGGTCCCAGACTGCCGGGGTCGGCTCCGAAGGCCTCCCGAATCTCTTCGGCCGTGGCGGGTCGAAACTGCTCCGTACCGAGTACCGCTCCCAGCTTTGCTTCACTGAGTTGGTGGTCGCCCCGAAGAAGAAGCATGCAAGGTTGACTCTCTACGATGTACACCAGGGATTTGATATGTCGCCATTGGGGAAGCTCGAGAAAACTCGAAACCTCGTCTATGGTTTTCTTTCCGGGGGTGTGTACGGGTCTGGGTTCCTCGTCTCCGGGCGGATCCTCCGCGGGCGGCAGCGCCGAAACGGCTCTTTCCCGGTTGGCGGCGTAACCACACTCGCAGTGGACGATCCAATCTTCTCCGGCGTCGCTGAAGACGACGAACTCTTCGGACCGGCTTCCGCCCATGGCTCCCGAACTCGCCTCCACCGCCAAGAACCGCAGCCCGCAGCGCGTGAAGATCCGCCGGTATGCCTCAGCATGTAGCCGGTAGCTCCGATCCAGCCCGACATCATCAACGTCGAAGCTGTAGGAATCCTTCATAAGGAACTGGCGAACCCGCAACAGTCCGGACTTGGGACGCGGCTCATCACGGAACTTCACTTGGATCTGGTACCAAATCTGGGGAAGATCCCGATAAGATCGAAGTTCGTTGCGGGCGATCGCCGTAAAGACTTCCTCATGGGTCATGCCCAGGCAAAGGTCCCGTCCAAACCGGTCTTTGAGGCGAAACATGTTGTCGCCCATGGTTTCCCAACGGCCCGACTCCCGCCAAATGTCGTCGGGATTCAGTGCCGGGAGGTAAAACTCTTGCCCCCCGATCCGGTTCATTTCCTCTCTGATGATTTGCTCGATCTTCAGAAGGGAACGACGGGCCATGGGCAAGTAAGAGTAGAGGCCGGCGCCGAGTTGCCGAATGTAGCCGGCACGGACCAGTAGTCGGTGTGAGGCTACTTCGGCGTCAGCAGGAGCCTCCCGCAAAGTCGGTGCAAACAAATTCGACCATCGCATGAGAGCGCCCTATTTAGTCGAGAGTCGAGCTCCAAGTCAAGTACCCAAAGGCGTGGGTTCGGTCTACTTCTTTGCCGGGGGTGGTGAAGTACACTACCAACTGGGGTGGAAAACGATACGGGTTGAAACTGCTTTTTCTTGAAGTGGCATAGTATGTTGCCCCGGCCTATTCGGGTCGCGGGCGTCGGTGTACGGCGCTTGCCTTGGAGACTCAGGAGTAGAGGGAGAAGATGTTGTGGCTATGTTGAATCGTACCTTAAGTGAGACGGATCCTGAAATTGCGGCGGCGGTTCGCGACGAAATGCGCCGCCAGGCGGAGCACCTGGAGCTGATTGCCTCTGAGAACTTCGTCAGCCGGGCCGTTCTGGAGGCGACGGGCTCGGTCTTTACCAATAAGTATGCCGAAGGTTACCCCGCCCGCCGGTATTATGGTGGATGCGAGTACGTGGATGTGGTGGAAAGCCTGGCCATTGAGCGGGCGCGTCGCTTGTTCGGGGCGGAACATGCCAACGTTCAGCCCCATTCCGGGACGCAAGCGAACATCGCGGCTTATCTCTCATTGCTCGCACCGGGTGACAAGATCTTAGGGATGAACCTTTCCCATGGGGGACATCTCACCCACGGTCATCCCCTTAATTTCTCCGGGCGCTTCTTTCAGGTAGTCCCTTACGGGGTGGATCGGGATACCGAGCAGATCGATTATGACACGCTGGCGGAACTGGCAGTCCGGGAACGACCGAAGCTGATCGTGGCGGGGGCCAGTGCCTACAGCCGGACGTTACACTTCGACCGACTAAGAGAGATAGCGGAGTCCGTAGAGGCGCGACTGATGGTGGACATAGCCCATATCGCCGGGCTGGTGGCGACGGGATTGCACCCAAGTCCGATCCCTTATGCCGACGTCGTCACGACGACCACCCATAAGACTTTGCGAGGCCCTCGGGGTGGGATGATCCTATGCCGAGAAGAGTTTGCGAAGGCTGTGGATCGCAACGTGTTCCCCGGAACGCAAGGGGGGCCGTTGGTGCACGTGATTGCCGCCAAGGCGGTCTGTTTGCAGGAAGCGGCCACCCCCGAGTTTCGAAGGTACCAGGAGCAGACGGTGGTCAATGCGCAAACGTTGGCGAGGACCCTGGCGGAGGAAGGCTTTCGGATAGTGTCGGGAGGGACGGACAATCATCTCTTCTTGGTGGATGTTTTCTCGAAGGGACTCACCGGAAAGCAGGCGGAGGCGGCTTTGGAGGAGGCCGGCATTACGGTCAACAAGAATACGATTCCCTTCGATCCTCATCCCCCCATGGTCACGAGTGGGATCCGAATTGGAACACCGGCCGTTACAACACGCGGGATGAAAGAGGCCGAGATGGCTCAAATCGGTCGATGGATCGCAGACGTCCTCCGGAACATCAATGATCCAGAGGTGCGTCGCCGGGTTCGGGGTGAAGTACGGGATCTGGCCGCAGCGTTTCCCTTTTACGCCGGAGGGGTGGCTCAAGTTCACGCATAACAACGGGTGGCATGACAGCCTAGTTTGAGCGGGCATTCTACGGTGTCGCTTAACACAGGTTCTACAGATGAAACGTCAGGATGACTCTGGCTTTCAAGTGGACCAGGTCTTTGGGCCCGCGGGGCTGTTGGATCGTGCGCTTCCCGATTATGAGGTCCGTCCGGCGCAGATCGAAATGGCTCGAGCCGTCTACCGCGCGATTGTGGAACGGCGGGTGCTTTGTGTAGAAGCAGGAACGGGGACCGGTAAGACGCTTGCGTATCTTGTTCCGAGTTTGTTGAGCAAGAAACGGGTGTTGGTGTCTACCGCGACTCTGACCTTACAGGATCAGATTGTTCGGAAGGATCTTCCCTTTCTTC
>JAPXNP010000221.1:0-4262 GCA_033811955.1 Acidobacteriota bacterium | reverse complement strand
CCCACGGCCGTTCCCGGCGGAGCCGGTTTGGGCGGCGGCTGGGGTCCGGCCGAGGCACTAGGCAACGGCGACATTGTGACCGGCAACGGTGTGGCCGACATGCTCTTGAAGGGAGCCTACTGGGGCGGCGGGACGGAGAGCAACACAAATCCCCGCTCGAAAGTCCGATGGGAAGATTATGAAGCCTATTTTAACGACACCTGGCGGGTTACCCCGCAGCTGACATTGAACTACGGCTTCCGCTGGTCCTACTTGCCCAATGCATACCAAGGCGACGACGAGATGGGGAACTGGGTGCAGTTGTTCTATGACCCGGCGAGGGGAGCCGTCTCCGACAACGGAATGATTTACCCCCACGACATCAAGGGTCTCGACGTGGACGAGCGAGCCCTGGTGAAGAACCACTTCTTCGATATCGCTCCCCGTATCGGCATTGCATGGGATCCGACCGGATCGGGAAAGTGGGCCATCCGCACCGGGGTCGGCGTCTTCTACAACCGAGAGGCGGTCAGCGACGTGTTGGGGCTCATCATCAATCCGCCCTTCCGGACCACCGTGGTGCCTTCTTTGGGTCTACGGGCGTTCGACTGGCTGCCAATCGACTACGGGTATACCGGCGGCGTGGGTCTGCCTCAGCGAGGAAAGGACATTGAATCCAAAACGCCCGGCAGCTACCAGTGGAACCTCACAATCGAGCGGGAGCTGTGGCGTGATACCAAGTTGGAGTTGGCTTACGTGGCGAATCGCGGACATCATATCCCCGCTCAGTACTATATGAACCAGGTTCCAGTGGAGTTGCGGGTCGCTTACGCCATAGCCGAACTGGACGATGACGATACGACGGACGGAGATCCGCTGCGTCCCCTCTACCCCCTGGTCGGCGAGTCCTCGAATCCGCTGATCTATAGTCGAATGGCCGACTCGTCGTACCACTCGTTCCAAGCCTACCTGGTCAAACGGTTTTCCAATCGGTTCTCCTACCAGGTGTCATATACGTGGGGCAAGATCCTGTCGAATGCCGGAGGTCTGGGCCACGTGAGCTCGAACACGATCTCGGACAACTACAACATCAACTATGACAAGGGGTTGCCCGACTTTGACCGTCCTCACATCTTCACGGCGAACCTCATTTATCAGACTCCGGAACTGGCCGATCGGAACGCGTTCGTGAAGGCGCTGCTGGGCAACTGGGAAACCGCCGTCATTGTGACGGCCAACAAGGGTACTCCGTTGACCGTGACATGCTGCACGAATTTCACCGGAACCCAGTCCAATCGTCCTGACCAGATCGCCGATTCGGAGGGTCCCAAGACGGTGGACGCGTGGTTCAATACGAACGCCTTTCGGCCCCCCGAGAAGGTGGGGTTGCTGGGCAAGTCGGCGCGCGGTCAAATTCGGGGACCGGGTATCAATAACGTCGACTTCTCCCTGATGAAGAACTTTCCGGGGCTCCCGTGGTTTACTTCCGAGGACGCCACGGTGCAGTTCCGCGCCGAGTTCTTCAACTTCTTCAACCACACGCAATTCCGTAACGTGGATGTAGGATTCCCGTTGAGCGAGATTCAAATTGACAACCAGGGCAACTTGCTCGACTATGTCATGACAAACAACAATTTCGGTCGTGTGACGAGGATGCGGGAGCCCCGTGAGATTCAGCTCGCGCTGAAGATCATTTGGTAAGTTCCCTTTGGGGGGGATCCTCGAGGCCGGCGGCCGTCCAGGCCGCCGGCCTTTTTTGTTGCTGTCAAGGCGATACTCGCTTCTCAGCTCCATATGGAAACTGCGAAACTTAACCACCTCGCGGAACCCGAAGGGGTCGATCCAAAGCTCCGTCGCCGCACTCCAAAGCAGGCGCAGGAAGCTTCGGTCCCGAACCTCGAGTTTGACGCCTCCACAGGAGCCGGCTGCGTTCCTGGATGGGCGATTCGAGGCTACAATAGGTTTGTGTCCGCTCGTACTGGAATTTGCTTGCTGTGCTTCGCCTGTCTGATTTGGGCGGCCGCCTGTTCCGGCACCGAGGAAAGTACCCGACCCGGTTCGGCCGCTTCTCCGAGCGTACCCGCGCCCGCGAAGGCGCCGAACGTCGTCCTGATAAGCATCGACACCCTACGTGCCGACCATCTGTCGGGTTACGGTTACCCGCTGCCTACCTCACCCCATTTGGACGCTTTGGCGGCGCAAGGAATCTTATTTGAGGCCGCTTTCACTCCGGTTCCCATCACCTTGCCGGCCCACACGTCCCTCTTGACGGGCACCTATCCCGCCTACCACGGCGTCCACGACAACGCGGGCTTCGTGGCCGCCGCCTCCCTGGAAACGCTGGCGGAAATTCTGGCTCCCGCAGGCTATGCGACCGCAGCTTTCGTGGGCTCGTTCATCCTGGACTCCCGGTTCGGTCTGGACCAAGGCTTCTCCCACTACTTGGACGGTTTTCAGACCGACACGTTAGACTTGGTGGAACAATCCATCCTCGAGCACCGGGCCGGGCGTGTCGTCGATCAAGCCATGCAATGGATCCGCGAGCTTCCGGGCCATCAACCTTTCTTCGTGTGGCTGCACCTGTTCGATCCTCATGCCCCCTACGATCCTCCGGCCGACTTCCCCTGTCGTTTCCCCCACCCGTATGACTGTGAAACCGCCTACGTCGACCAAGAGCTGGGCAGGCTGTTCGCGTTCCTGGAAGAGGGCTTCGAGCCTCTGCTCATGGTAGTCACATCGGACCACGGAGAAGGTCTAGGCGAACATGACGAAGCTACCCACGGTCTGTTTCTCTATGACGCCACGCTCCATGTTCCCCTACTGGTGCGCCTGCCCGATACGGCGTATGCCGGAACACGCCTTTCGGATCCTGTCCGCCTGATCGATGTGATGCCGACCATCCTGCAGGTCGTGGGCCTGCCGGCTCCACCGGTGGTCCAGGGACGGTCGCTCGTCGCCTTGTGGAAAGGACAGGAGCGACCCGAAGAACCTTTGCTCGCGGAGACCCTGCTACCCTCCCTGAACTACGGCTGGGCTCCACTGTATGCGGTAAGATACCGGGGCACCAAGTACATCCATGCTCCGCGCGAAGAACTGTATGACCTGGCGAGTGACCCAGGGGAGACTGAGAATCTCCGCTCCGGGGAACAGGCGCTGGCTTCGAGTTTCCAACAACTTTTACAAGAGCTGGAAACCCGCTACGGGGAACAAGCGCCGCGTGTGTCCGCCGACTCGGCCGACGCAGGGACCGTCGCCGCCCTCCGCTCTCTTGGGTATGTAAGCTACTCGGGACGCAGATTGACTCTGCCCCCTCGCTCAGGTGCCGATCCGAAAGACAAGATCCACCTGTTCAACCAAATCTGGCGATCGGTTGAGCTAACCCAGGAAGGCAAAGTGCACCAAGCCGTACAGCTGCTGGACCGGGTCTTGGCCGAGGATCCCGAGGTCTTTGTAGCCCACTCTCTGCAAGCATTGAACCGGCTTCGGTTGCAACAACCAGACCAAGCTCTGCGGCACCTGGAGACCGCCGCTCGACTGCGCCCCGAAGACGCCGGCACGCACCTCTACTTGGGCATCGCCTGTTTCCAGCTGGGCCGCTTGAAAGAGGCGCGGGAGGCTTTAGAAAAGAGCTTGGACCTGGAACCCGCCAACATCGCCGCGATGAACAACCTCGGGACCGTGCTGGTCCATCTCGGTGATCTTCAAAGAGCCCGGACTATCTTCGAACAACTTTTGGAACAGCGACCGGACGACGCCGCCACCTGGTTGAACTTGGGAGTGGTAGAACTGACTTTGGGAAACCCGGAGCAGGCTGTGTCCCGCTTGGAAAAGGCGCGCAATTTGGCGCCTCAAATTCCCGAGATCCACAACAACCTCGGGCTGGCTTACCTTGCCGTAGATCGTCGACACGAGGCCCGCCAATGCTTTGAATTCGCCCTTCGGCTACGCCCCGATTATAAAAACGCTCGCGAGAATCTGCTTCGTCTCCAGCAGGGCTCCACCGGTCGGTAAGAATCGGGAGACAGGGCAAGATAGGAAAGGGTCACTCCAGCACGAATCCGGCCACAGCCGTGCGGGTTTCTCCCGTCTCCGACTCCAGGAATACCACCAGGCGGTAATTGCCGGGAGACATTCCCCCAAGCGTCAACAACCGGGCTACCGACAGGGTAGGTTCAGGAGCCGGGAAAACCAACCGCTCCCGACTCACAACCACCTGGTCGACCCCTCGAACCAAGCTGACCCGCATTTCCAAGTTTCCCCGTGCCCCGTTCCCGGAGCCTTCC
>JAPXNP010000220.1:0-4272 GCA_033811955.1 Acidobacteriota bacterium | reverse complement strand
TCGTCGAGGGAATCGTCAACCACCTGGAACTGTACCGCGACGTCGTCTGGTTGGCTTCGGTCTTCGCCGTCAAGTGGCTCCTGCTGTACTTCCTGTTCCGCAAGAAGATCTTCTTGAAGGTATGAGCGGCCCCCTTGCCCACGGCATCCGCCTATTGCGGTAGGGGCGTATATGTGGTTCGGCGTCTCGGGCCGTCGGCGCATTTTAGAGCTCGGGAGAACCCGCCAGGATCCTCTTTTCAGCCGCGAGGTTGTCTTCAACTTGCTAATCGGATACCTGAGAGGAGGCCCGGACCGGTACGCCCAATCGGGCCTCACTCACCGCGTTCATTTCAGGAATAATGCGTAAGCAAACATGAAGTTGGCGAAGGGCTTCGAAGACAACACTGCGAAGCGGGTGACCGACCCGAATCCGATCACTCGGACTGGACACGGCCGGTTGCCCTACCCAACCGGTCACGTTATTGTGGGCGGACGACAAACCCGAGTCGTCACGGTTCTCCTACTTCTGGTTACGGGGATGTTCTCCTGCAGCAGGGAGACTGTCCCGCCGTATCACGAATACCTGCTGGCGGCGTTGAAAGGAGAGCACGCGGTAGCCGTCGTCGACACGACCGATCTTGAGCTGAAATGGAAGCTGCCGACAGGAATCGGTCCTCACCAGGTGGCCGCGCACCCGTCGGGCCGAGCTGTAACCGCCAACTACGGCAGTCCTGAGAGTCCGGGTTTCAGTCTGACCGTACTTGATCTCCACCGCTTTCGGGTCAGGAAGACCGTCCCTCTTGGGGAGTTCGAGCGACCTCACGGTATCGGTTTTCTTCAGGACGGGAGACGCGTCGTCGTCGGCAGTGAGAAAGATCGGGCGGTGTTGGTCTGCGATATCGAGACCGGCCGATTGCTCCAGGAGATACCTACACTCCAGAAGGGCACGGCCTATATCTGCATATCGGAAGCGAAGGCCCGCGTCTATGCGGCCAGTCCGGAGAGCGGCAGCCTGGCTGTCCTCGACCTAGACGAGAGTCGCCTACTAACCCTGCTTCCAGTCGGCAAATCCTTGTGGGATCCAGCTCTCTCTCCCTCCGGAGCCGAGCTGTGGATCCCTGATCGATCCGAAAACGCCCTCTTCGTCGTGGACACCCATAGACTGCAGATCCGCGACCGTGTTCCCTGTCCCGGTGAACCGGTCGCGGCGTCTTTCGTTCCCGGTACCTCCTTCCTCGTAGTGGTCTGTGCCGGATCTGCAGACTTGGCCGTCTTCGACACCCCCGGAAGGAGGGAGGCGGCCCGGTATTCCCTCGACTGGATGGAAATCGAGCCCATTTCGGCCCGAGGAGGTAGCCTCAAGCCGATTCCGTTCTCCGTCGCCGTGGATCGCTCGGGCCGACGAGCCTATGTCTCCCATCCCATTGCCAGCCTGGTCACCGTACTCGATCTGTACCTGAACGACAATGTGCCGGCGACGGCTAGATCAAAAGGCACGAGGTTTCCAGAGGGATATGGTGTTCCGCTCCCCTTGACGGGTCCCGAGATGCCCGATCCTCGGGCCGAGAAGTGGGTTCTTTTGGTGAACCGACTTCGACTGGGACAGAATCCGGAGGGCTTGGCTCTGGTTCGTTTACCTTCAGTCCGTTAGCAAGACGCGACTTCCCTTCATATCGGATCCGAGGAGGCTTCGCTAGAATGGATTTCCATGTTGGGTAACCGGAGGTTTCGGACGTCTCTGTTTCTTTCCTTGTCCGTCGTGGTACTGTTCCGTTCGGAAACACCCTCGGGTGGGACGTTTGCCGAGCCGCTGCCTACCGCCTCGCCACAGAGCGTTGGAGTGGACCCGGATCGGCTCCAAAGGGTGGAGGTGCCCATCCAAGCAGCCATCGGGGCGAATCAAACGCCGGGCGCTGTCCTGCTGGTGGCTCGGCGGGGGAAAGTCGTTTTTCGGAACGCCTACGGCCTACGAGCTCGGGAACCCGTCAGAGAGAAGATGACGGTTGATACGATCTTCGATCTGGCTTCTCTGACGAAGGTGATGGCCACGGCCACATCGGTTATGATCCTCGTGGAAGAAGGCAGGGTCGCACTCACGGATCGGGCAGCGACTTACATCCCCGAATTCGGCCGGCGCGGGAAGGAAACGATCACCGTTCAGCAGTTGCTGACACATTATTCGGGTCTCCGCCCGGATCTGGACCTCGACGACTCTTGGACCGGGCTTGACCGTGCGCTCGAGTTGACATGGAGAGAACGACTTGAGGCGGAGCCTGGAACGACGTTTATTTACAGCGACATCAATTACATCGTCCTGGGAGAGCTGATCCGCCGCGTTTCCGGACAACCACTCAACGAATTCGCCGCGGAGAAGGTTTTCCGACCTTTGGGAATGAATTACACGGGATTTCTGCCGCCGCAGGAGTGGGTTCCACGAGTGGCACCGACGGAACGGAGAGGCGGCCGAATGTTGCGCGGCGTGGTTCATGACCCGACTGCGGAACGAATGGGCGGCGTGGCGGGACATGCCGGTCTTTTCAGCACCGCCGACGATGCGGCGGTCTGGGCCCAGATGCTAGTGAACGGCGGGGTCTTCGGGGACACCCGGGTTCTATCGCCTCTTGGTGTTCTGGCCATGAGCTCACCGCAGAATCCCCGGGACAAACCTGGCTGGCGAGGTTTCGGCTTCGACATCGATACCCGTTACAGCACAGTACGCGGCACGCTGTTTCCCCGCGGTTCTTTCGGCCACACGGGATTCACCGGAACCTCGATCTGGATTGACCCTACGACGGAGACCATCATCATCCTGTTCAGCAACCGGGTCCACCCCGACGGACGTGGCGACGTCGTATCGCTGCGGAACCGTGTCGCTTCCGTAGTGGCCGCCGCGTTGGTAGACGTTCCCTTGAACTGGGATCCCTTTTACCGCGGCTACTAAAGGTATACGGTAGAAGTTCAGCGTTGGAAAGGAACTGCGATTGAGCTACCGTTGTCCCGTTTGCAAGGCGCGGTTGTGGCGACCTATGTTCGCCCGCAGGCTCCGCTGTCCGCGATGCGGCGCCGAGGTGGAACCCTCGGTTCCCTTGGCGTATGTCCAGCTGGTTTTGGCTTTGACGGCCCTCGTTGTGGTGCTGGCGCTGGGCGTCACCGATCCGCGGCTGTGGCTGGGCGGAACGTTGGTCATCCTGATCCTCTTCCTCTTCTTTTGGCTCCCGCGGATGGTACATTTGCAACCCACGGACCAATTGCCTGCAACGGAAGGTCATCCGGCGGACGTTCGGTTGAATTTGGCAGACGAGGAGAATGAACCGGAGGAACCGAAAGAAGTCAGTTTCTTCTGGTTCTACCTTTCGCTCTGCGGCTTAGTCCTTTTGCTGGCTCTGGCACTGTTGCTCCGGCGGATACATTGGTAGAGAACTAAGCGCTTGGTCGGACTTCGGCCGAGGCGCCGCCCTGCTTCTCCATAGTTCCCTGTACGGTCAGTATGATGCCACCCAACAGAGCAGCCCCGCTCCAAGCAACCCCCCGGGGCAGAGCCTCCCCCAGCACGAGCCAAGCCAGCAGTGTGGCGACCACCGGCTCTCCCACGATTACGGCGGACACCGAAGTCGCCGGAAGGTGTCGCAGAGCCCAGTTATATGCGCTGTGGCCGATCACTTGCGGAATCAACCCAAGGCCGAGAAGCGCCAGCCAAGTCTGCCCGCTGAATCCTCGGATCGGCAAACCAAGGCCGACACAGGCACTCCCAAGAATGACAGCGGCCCCCAGGTAGGTGGGGAATACGTACTCAACGAGGCTCAGGCGGTGCCGAAGGCGTCGCCCGATCAAGAGATAGGCTCCCAAGGCCCAGGCACCCACCAACGCCAGGAAAGCGCCGCGCCAATCGCCCCGGAGGCCGGCGTCTTCCCAAACCAGGAAGGTCCCGCCTCCCACGCAGGCTGCTATCCCGAGCCACGCCCACCAGCGCAGCCGTTCGTGTCCGCGCGCGGCCGACCAAAGGGCCACCCAGACCGGGGCCGTATTCACCATCACGACCGACACGGCGACCGAGGTATAACGCAACGAGCTGATCCAGAAGGCAAAGTGAAGGGCAAGAGCACACGCCGACACCATCGTTTGCCCAAGGCGGGAGTGAGAGCGACTGCGGCGAAGGAAAAAAACAGGGGTCAGGACGAGAGACGCCCAAGACATGCGGTAAAAAGCAATCGTCAGAGAGGGAGCCTCCTGCGCCAACCGAACGAAGATCGCACCCCATGAGATCCCCAACAGCCCTATCGCCATCGCCGCA
>JAPXNP010000219.1:0-4290 GCA_033811955.1 Acidobacteriota bacterium | reverse complement strand
AGCCGCTTCCAAGGGGTTTACCGAGAGCTGGTCGAGGGTGTCAACGCGACCCTGGACGCGGTGGTGAGGCCTATCGACGAGTTTGCGGAGGCCCTCCAACGTATGGCGGAGAAAGATTTGAAGGTGCGGATGACCGGTGCTTACCAAGGTGATTTCGCTCGGATCAAGGATGCGTTCAACCTGGCGGTAGAGAACTTGGACGACGCCCTTACGCTAGTGACTTCGACCGCGGAACAGGTGTCGTCGGCGGCCGGCCAGATCAGCGCCGGAAGCCAGAGCCTTGCCGAGGGAGCCGCTAGGCAGGCGAGCTCGCTCGAAGAGGTCAGCGCCAGCTTGCAGGAAGTGACCTCAATGGCCGGTCAAAACGCGGATAAGGCCGGAGAAGCTAGAAGCATGGCGGAGGAAGCACGTAAAAGCGCCGACAAGGGGGTCGCAAGTATCGGCCGACTGTCTGAAGCTATCGACCGGATTAAAGCCTCGGCCGAGAAAACGCGAAAGATTGTCAAGACGATCGACGAGATCGCTTTTCAAACCAATTTGTTGGCGCTGAATGCCGCCGTGGAGGCCGCTCGAGCCGGAGAGGCCGGGAAGGGGTTTGCGGTCGTGGCTGAGGAGGTTCGCAATCTGGCCATTCGAAGTGCCGAGGCTACTCGGACAACGGCCGAGTTGATTGAAGAAGCCGCTTCCAACGCCGGCGAGGGTGTGAAGATCAATCATGAGGTATTGCAAAACTTCCAGGAAATCGATGCCCATGTTCGGCGCGTTACCGAGGTGGTGGGTGAAATCGCGGAAGCTTCCGTGCATCAAAGCTCGGCGATTGATCAGATCAACTCCGGAGTTCATGACACCAACACGGTGACCCAGCAAGCTGCTGCGAGCGCGGAAGAATCCGCCAGCTCCGCAGCGGAGATGCTGAAACTCGCCCGAGAGCTGATGGAACTGGTGGGCTCTTTCCAGATCAATAGCGAATTGAGTGAGCGGGTGGCGGCGCAAAGGCCTCGGGAAGCGTTTATGAGCGAGCAGGTTGAGGAATTCGAGGATTTTCCTCGTCTGCCCGTCAACGGGCCGAGCCGCAAGATGGACGTAGACCTTCTCAGCGAGTTCTAAGGTTTAGGAGACCCTTGCCGGGATTGAATCCGTGGGTGATGAGTGGCCTCTCAAGTGTTTCGTACTGTGCCTCGCTCGCACGGCAGAGGGCTCACATTCGGAGAAATCACTCATTGCGCGAAGCTCAACGAATTACGGAGAAAGATTCGGTTGTTGGCAACCCGTGCCGGACGATCTCAAGGTTCCCTGGAGGCTCTGCAGAGCCATGGAAGTCTGAAGGTGCCGACGTTGAGAAGTCAAGAAGGACAGTGTCCGGGCCGCCCAGTTTTGGAAGACATGTGCATAGCTCTTGCGGCCCGCGTCGAGACGGTAAAGTGTTTGACGGGGATGCCGATATATACGATGGATCAAGCAGTTGGAAAGGGGCTGATCGAGAAACCAAGAATCTCTCCTCAAAGCAGGCCCTCCTTTCGAATAACCCGCTAACCCTGATCAGCCCCTCTTCCCCAATCTTCTTCGCAATCACGAAGCACCTCTAGTGGTTCGTGCCCGGGCATCCTCAGCCTTATCGGCAGGCGCGTAAAGTTCGGACTCGACGACGTCACCGGTCTGCGCTAAACTCACCTGAATTGGCGGGCGACGGCCCTAAAGCAGGCCTGGAGTTCGCCGATATGCAGGGTCGGGGGGCCCTGGGAAGTGAGTGCGAGGATTTGAGAAGGGATCGGTAGCAATGGGGAGAACGGAGATTCAACCGGGTAGACAGGTCAAGATCACTCGCCGGGACTGTGCTGTGCTGACGGAAGAGCTCATGGTCATCGAGCAGTTCCCGATCAAGGGACTCTATCGCGAGTACGTTAAGTGCAGGTCTTTGACCGGCCGAGTGCTGTACTTTCTTCCGGAAGAATTGTCTTTTGTGGGCAACGGCACGGACCAGTCTGCAGCATAGGTGCGAACTTCTGCCGCTACCCAAGCAGAGGGAGGCCGGCTATGTCGTGGTATCGGGGTCTCGACGGATCACGCCCGGATGCGGGCTGAGGGTTGGGACCGTCACGATCTCAAGCTGAAGAAGGGAATTTCGGAGTTCACGCTTCTTGGGTGCGAGGGTCGCTGCTTTTGCTCGCCTCGCCCTTGCTGGGAAATGCTGGGCGCACTTTTGCATCGCCGGCGGCGGTTGCGGCGTCCAGTGTGGTTTCCCGACGTTCCGCCGGTCGGAGGTCCAACGATGCAGCCTTGCTTGGACAAACAGCGCAAGTCGCATGATTTCATCCAGTACCCGGTTGAAAGGGCCCTAAGACTTCCGCCCGTGTTCCGTGAGTTGTGCACGGTCAGTGATTCTTCCTATTGAGAAGTCTTCGGTGACCCGAGCAAGGGGCAGGGCGATATGGCTTTCAGCACGCTCACTACTCCATAGAGGATCGATTTCGCCGACCGGGTGCGTAAACTCGAGCCGGCCGTTTTCCTTCCGGTTTGGCTCCTATCGTGATTGCTTTAAGCGGTTGGTCTGCACAGGACAGGGTTTCTCCAGGTCTTCGATAATCATTCGCCGTAGTGAGCCGGCGCGGCCTGCGGATGTTGAGCGGGCGATTCCTTGGGCCTGAGACTAAGCTTTTGAGCGTTTTCTCCGATATTTAAGTTCGGCCGGATGGATATAGGATTCCAAAACCCTATTACGAATCTGAAGCAGTTCGCACTCAGCTTCCGGAGGCGACTTGCTCACCTTTAGGAGGATGGAACGCCGATGAAGGTTTTGACTGTTGACGACAGCCGGATGATCAGGACCCTGGTGCGAAAGTATCTCGCTCCTCTTCAGTTGGAGATCCTTGAGGCCGCGGACGGACAGGCGGGCCTGGAAGCGGCGGCTAAGGAAAAACCGGACCTGATCATCCTCGACGTGAATATGCCCGTTGTCAACGGGAGCGAAATGCTGAAGCTTCTGCGCGAGAATCCGGAAACGCGGGATCTGAAAGTACTAATGCTGACCGCTGAATCGGCTGAGAAGTTGGTGCTGGAACTTATCAAGTTGGGCATCAGCGACTACATTGTGAAGCCCTTTGAGGAAGAGCTTCTGGTCAAGAAGGTTTGCAAGATTCTAAAGATCGATCCGACCAGGGTTTCCGCAGAAAACTCCTTGACGAAAGTTCTCGTGGTCGACGACAACGAAAGCATTCTTCTGGTGGTTCGCAAGTTTCTCGCCGGGGTGGCTGACGTTCTGGCCACGTCGAATCCTGAAAAGGCGCTGCAGTTGGCCAGTCAGCATCATCCCCGGGTGGCACTGCTGGACCTTGAAACGGCGGGTGTGGAACTGGCCAATCTCCTGAAACGTGAGGGCGGTCTAAACGGATCCCGCTTTGTGTGCCTGACGACCCGTTCGAATGCCGAGAAGGCGGAAAGGGCGATGGCCGACGGGTTTGCAGATGTGCTGTTCAAGCCGTTTGACAAAGAGACCCTGATTCAGGCGCTCGGAGTCTGACAATGTTGACGGACGTCCGAGGGCGTTGTGCTTTCTGCTGAAAAGGAGCTAAGAGATGGTAGAGGTGATGGGAGGTGAACTGACCCAAGCGGTGCAGCAAGTGTTCAGTTCCATGTTCGGACTGAGTTTGACGCCCAGTGACGGACAGCCGCTGCCGAATTTCCCCCCGGACCGGAAAGTCTCTGCCGCGGTTGGTATCAGTGGTGACTGGAACGGAATGGTATTGCTCGAATGTAGTAGTGATACGGCCTGTCACCTTGCCGGCATCATGATGGGTGGGGAAAGGCCGGAGAAGGTGGATGAGGTGGTTAGGGACGTTGTCGGCGAGATCACCAACATGGTCGCCGGGACCTTTAAGAATTCCATTCCCGGTCACTCGCTGCTGACCTTACCTTGCGTGATTGAAGGTGCTGACTATTCCATGGAAATCATCCAGGGGAAGCGGACTTGCACCGAGGCCCTCCTCTTCGACGGTGAGTGGATCATTCTGTCCATCGTTCAAGGAAATGGGCACGGACGCAGGTAAGAGTGTCTGCTTGCCGGGGGAAGGCCGCCATAAATCTCCCGCCGAAAAAGAGTGGCCGGCTTGCGGAACGGAAAATCATGGGTCGGCGGGGGGCGACCAATGCAGCCCGAAGGACGTGGAAAATGGCCGACACAATCAACGAACTACTGGCACGCTTGGTTCAGTTGAAACCTGACGATACCACGGAGCTTGAAGCGATTCGCGACCTGTTGCTCCAATGCGCCCGGGACGAAGCCAATCCCGATTC
>JAPXNP010000218.1:0-4290 GCA_033811955.1 Acidobacteriota bacterium | reverse complement strand
TGAACTTGCTGGCCTCCACCTTGATGAAGGGGGAACGAGAAATTCGCGCCAAGCGACGCGCCAACTCGGTCTTCCCAACCCCGGTGGGACCGATCAAAATCACGTTCCGGGGACGAACATCCTCGGCAAACTCCGGGGGTAGTTTTTGGCGACGAAGCCGGTCCCGCAAGGCTACGGCCAAAGCCCGCTTAGCTTTCTGCTGTCCGACGATATACTTGTCCAGCTCCGCGACAATCTGGCGGGGAGTCATTTCCTCCAAGCTCAGCGCCTCGCCGGTTGTTTCTTCCTGGCCGGGTTCCATCTCGTCCGCCTTAGAGAACCTCCAAAAGGATTTCAGAGTTCGTGTAAACGCAAATCTCTCCGGCGATCTGCAACGCCTCTCGGGCCACATCCGGAGCCGGCAAGTCGGTGAAACGCATCAACGCCCGCGCCGCCGCCAGGGCGTAGACACCTCCCGAACCCACGGCGATCAGACCGTCGTCGGGCTCCAAAACGTCTCCCTTGCCCGAAATCATGAAGGAATCCTTTCGATCCGCGACCACAAGCACCGCGTCGAAATGGCGCAAAAGCCGATCAGTCCGCCAGTCTTTCGCCAACTCTACGGAAGCTCGACGGAGGTTCCCCCGAAACTCGTCCAACTTCGCTTCGAAGCGTCCAAACAGCGCAAGAGCGTCGGCCGTCGAGCCGGCAAATCCGGCCAATACTTGGTCATTGTGCAGGCGACGGATCTTCCGTGCCCGGTGTTTCAAAATGGTGTCACCCAAGCTGACCTGGCCGTCTCCAGCCATAGCGACCTGGTCCTCACGTCGGACCAGCAGTACCGTGGTTCCCTCCAACCTCCGCCGCACGCGCTCAGTATATACCGAAGCATAAACACCACCAACCGAGCATCCGCGAGCGGTGTGCTAGGATGCCCGCGAGTTGGAACTATTTCATACCAAGGTCGTTGATCCGGAGTTATGGGAAGGCGCCCTATTCATCGCTCGCCGCCTGAAGAATGCCGGGTATTTGGTCTACTTTGCGGGGGGTGCCGTACGGGATCTGTTGCTGGGGCGGACCGTGTCGGATATCGACGTGGTCACGTCCGCACCTCCGGAGAGAGTGGAGGCTCTGTTCGAACGGACGATTCCCGTGGGACGCCAATTCGGAGTGGTCATCGTGGTGGTGGGAAACTATCAGTACGAGGTGGCGACCTTTCGTGGAGAAGATAGATATTTGGACGGACGCCATCCTTCCCAAGTCGTTTTCGCCGATCCCGAAACCGACGCGCGGCGCCGGGATTTCACAGTCAACGCGCTCTTTTATGATCCCTTCAGCGAAACGATCATTGATTTCGTGGGAGGTCGTGAAGATCTGGCTCGCGGCGTGTTGCGGGCCGTGGGAGATCCTCATGCACGTTTTCGCGAAGATCGCCTACGATTGCTCCGGGCGGTGCGGCTGGCGTGTCAACTAGACTTCACTATTGAAGCGGCCACTTTCGACGCGATCCGCCGCGAAGCGGCGGGCGTCGGAGAGGTAAGCGCCGAGCGCGTCCGGGATGAACTGATTCGCTTGCTGACCGGTCCGGCACCGGCTCGCGGGCTCGATCTTCTCTTGCAGACCGGCCTGCTACAGGTAATTCTTCCGGAGGTTGTCGCGATGGTCGGCGTCCCCCAGCCCCCGGAATTCCATCCCGAGGGAGACGTCTTCGCTCACACCCGACTGATGTTCGAGAAGGCCGACTCCCTGCACGAGGTGCTGGCGCTGGGCGTTCTGCTGCATGATGTGGGCAAACCTCCAACCTTCCGCGTGGAAGACCGCATCCGATTTGACGGCCATGCAGAGGTCGGCGCCGAGATGGCCGTTGAGATCTGCCGTCGGTTGCGGTTCCCCAACCAAACCACGCTACGGGTGAAAGAGCTCGTGCGCCGGCACCTGCGATTCATGCATGTCCGGGAAATGCGTGTGAGTACGCTGAAGCGCTTCTTGCTCCAAGAACACTTCGAAGATCATTTGGAACTCCATCGGCTGGATTGTCTGGCCAGCCACGGCGACTTGACCAACTACGAGTTCTGCAGGGAAAAGCTGGAAGAGCTTCAGCGGGAACCGACTCGAATGCCGCGACTGTTGACCGGTCACGATCTGATCGACGCCGGCTTCCGACCGGGACCGATTTTCTCCCGGATCCTGGGGTCGCTGGAAGATCTACAGCTGGAAGGGAAAATCACCAGCCGTGAAGACGCCTTGCGTTGGCTGAAAACCAACTGGTCGGCCGATCCCTCCACGGCCGCGCCGAACGGCGACGGTTAGTGTCGGCGATCTGAGATTCCAGGAAACCCGGCTTCGCATCCTTTGTTTGCACACGCTGAAAGAAAAGTTTCATCAAACCTATAGCCGTTTGCAGTGTCTGGTGGTATAAGTGTTGTGGTATGAAACCCTACACACTAATCCTGACGACGCTGTTGATAGGTGTGTTATTGCTTCCCGGCTGTTCATCCCAGCCGGATGAAACTGGCATGGAGGAAGCCGCTCCGGCTCCGGAAGAGACTCGTCCGGAACTCGGTGCAATGGTTGTCGTTCCGGCGGGTGAGTTCACGATGGGCTCCGACATCATGCCGGGAACGCCTCCGTTGGCGGCTCCGGCCCACAAGGTCACCCTACCCGCTTACGAGATCGACGTCTATGAAGTGACGAACGTCGAGTTCGCCCGCTTCCAAATTGAAAGCGACTACGAGGCTCAAGGGGACTGGAGAACGTACTATAAGATCGGGCGCGAGGAGCACCCGGTGGCGAACGTAACTTGGGAGGATGCCAAGGCCTACTGTGAGTGGGCGGGCAAGCGACTTCCGACCGAGGCCGAATGGGAAAAGGCCGCTCGGGGAACGGAAGGATTACGGTACCCCTGGGGCGAAGTGTTCGATTGGACGAAGACCAATACCAATGAGCACGGCGTCCGCGACGTTATCCCTGTCGGCTCTTTGCCGGAGGACAAGAGCCCGTACGGTGTTTATGACGTCTTCGGGAACATACAGGAATGGACGGCGGACACGCTCGAACCTTACCCCGGTGCGAAGACGGAAGGGCTGGGTAACGTGTACAACAAGAAGTACAAGGTTGTTCGCGGCTCCTCGTATGCCATGAAGGGGGAGAGCATGGCCCTGTGGACCCGGACGGGCTTTTTGCCTAATTCGCAGTACGGCATAGGGTTCCGCTGTGCGAGGGATGTGGGGCAGCCCGGCGGTGAGACACAAACCCAGGCTGCGGCATCGCGATAGTTCGTCTTCGCCGAACGTTCCCGGCACGGAAGAACGCCGTTTGCGGTTAGAGTGTGGATTTCGTATACTTTACAGGTTAACAGCCCTTGACGCGGGGTGGAGCAGTCCGGTAGCTCGTTGGGCTCATAACCCAAAGGTCGGAGGTTCAAATCCTCCCCCCGCAACCACGGTCTTTCTTGAGGCCGCCGCGAGGCGGCCTCGTTTTTTTTGCTACCCAATGGAAATAGCGGGACCGCCGCCGCGGAGGAGGCCGCACGGAGTGCGCTCGTGCATCAACCCTGGGACTGCAGGCCTGCCGCCGACTCCCGGAGGACACTTGCCGCATTACGTGAGCCGGTCCGTGACGGGGGCTCCGAACCTCGGGGATTCCCAGAAGCCTCGACCGGACTGGCAGAGAAGGTGTCAGGCATTGCGCCGTTCATGAGACCTTGAGGATGCATCCGGCTGAACCATAAGACCTGCGCGTTTCCCCCGGCCGATTCGCATTCTCGTAGTCTCACCCCCCACACCCGGGCCAGTAAGGACCTTCCGAAATTCGCCGGAAGCTGTCGAAACCCCGCCCGGCGCCCGCAGGTTCCCGAGTACACGGTGTCCCGGTCGTTGCTCAGCGACGGCTGGAAAGGGAGGACGGGGGTTCCAGTGCACCGGTACGGAACAACTGCGAGGGTTCCAGCCCGACCAGCCGCGCCACCACGCGCAAGTACAGTTCGAGCCCGAAACGAAAGTCCTCCTCTTCCAAACTCTCTCCTTCCGAATGGGTCATCCCGCCCTCCGCGTGACGAAACGGCCAGAATCCAACGGCCGTCACCCCGCGCTCTCGGAAGAAACGAGCGTCTGTGAACCCCGGCTGAACAGCGGGACCGACCTCGGACGACTGACCCATCTCCTTAAGAGCCTTGTCAACCATACGGGTGAGGCGCGCGGGCTCAAGGCTGGCCGCGGGACGACCACGTAGCACTACCTCCAGCTGCACGCCGGCGTCGTGCACAATATTTTGAAGATCCCATAAGAAGCTCTCAGGATTTCGATCGGGCCG
>JAPXNP010000217.1:0-4315 GCA_033811955.1 Acidobacteriota bacterium | reverse complement strand
TGTCCATGGTGAAGAGAGTCGAGCAGCCGTTGAAAACCGCCGCCAGCGAACTCATCAGCGCCGCCAGAAGACCTCCCGCGACAAGGCCTCGCAAGCCCACCGGCAGGAGAGCTCTCACCATGGTGGGGAACGCCTGATCGGCCACGTCGAATTGAATTACCCCTTTTTCCAGCAAAGCGGCCGCGATGATCCCAGGAATGAGGAAGATGAAAAATGGTGAAAGCTTGAGATAAGCCGCCCAGATGGCTCCTCGGCGTGCGTTCCTTTCATCTTTGGCGGCCAGAGTTCGTTGCACGATGCACTGATCCGTACACCAGTACCAGATTCCAACGATGGGGGAGGCCATCAGTAGCCCGAGCCAAGGAAACTCCGAATCCAGCGGAGGAAACATGTTGAGCTTTTCCGGGCCGACGATTTCGACTACGTTCGCCCATCCTCCGACCTTGATGAGGCCGATGATTGCCACGGTGAGGGATCCCACCAAGAGTGTGGCCGAATGCATCGTGTCGGTGTAAACCACGGCTTTCAATCCGCCCAATGCGGTGTAAATGCCGGTCACGATGACGACGATCAGAGCTCCGGTCCAGAACTCGATTCCCATGAGCGTCTCGAACACAACGGCACCCGCGTAGACCGTCACCGAAACCTTCGTCAGCACGTACGCCACCAAAGAGATCACGGACAGGAACCACCGCGACTGCGGCGAGTACCTCAGTTCAAGAAACTCCGGCATGGTGAAGACCCGGCTTCGTAGGTAAAAAGGAACAAACACCCAACCGAGCAACAGCACGCACCAGGAATGCAGTTCGTAGTGCCCCAGAGCCACCCCGGAATGGGCGCCGGTGCTGGCAAGTCCGACGATGTGCTCCGACCCGATGTTGGAGGCGAAAATCGAAGCCCCGATCACGTACCATCCAACATGACGGCTGGCTAAGAAGTAGTCGGCCGCATCTTCCTGCCGCATTCGAATCACCCACCACGCGATTGCCGCAACCGCTCCGAAGTAAATTGCGATTACCAACCAATCAAGAGCATGAAACGAATCCATACCTCTTCACCCCTTCCGTGCCGAACCTCTCCCTTAGGCCTTCAAAAGACAATCGGGAAGCATTATAGGCAATTGCTCGCCGAATGAAACCAAATTCCCTGCCGCTTGTCGACTGAGCCGGACGAACGGCCGGAGCTCTGAAAGCCCCCAACTTCGCCCGTTCCGGCCCTGAGGATGAATCCGTATTATCATGGCGAGACGGATCATGACAAAATACGACGAGCCACAGAGGGGAGAAACCGCCACCTTGGGAGGCGGGTGTTTTTGGTGCCTGGAGGCCGTCTTTCGGGAAGTACCGGGGGTCCTTTCGGTGACTCCCGGATACGCCGGGGGTCATGTTCCCCACCCTACATACCCGGAGGTTTGCACTGGACGAACCGGACACGCCGAGGTGGTTCAGTTGCAATTTGATCCGGATCAAGTGACGTACCGGCGGCTCCTGGAAATCTTCTTCTCCGTTCACGATCCCACGACTGTGAACCGCCAAGGAAACGACGTCGGAGCTCAGTACCGATCGATCATCCTCTACCACGACGCCGCCCAGTCGGCTACGGCGCAAGAGATGATCGGTTTCCTCGAGGAGACGGTCTTCGGCCGAGGCCGAATCGTCACAGAATTGGTTCCCTTCCGTGACTTTTACGCGGCCGAGCCCGAACATGCCGATTACTACCGCCGCAACCCGGACGCTTCCTACTGCAGCCTGGTGATCGCACCCAAGGTCCGAAAGCTACGGCTTCTGCTGGAAAACGCTTCTTCTGGAGCGCCGGCCGTCGGAACTCAAGACGGCAGGTCATAAACATCACCATCCTTCGGCGACGCGGCTCGGGGAGGCCGGCTGTGACGTGGCGAGTTGCCGCCCCGGGGCCGGACCGACCAAACGATCTTCCAAGCGAAAACGGAGTGGAACGTGCGTGGTCTCTCCAGGATCGAGACGGTGGCGGTCGCCGGGTTTCAGGAGAGCGATCATTCAGCGCTGGTTTTAGAGCCCTGCCTTAGGGATGGAAATCCAGCAGCGGAGGCATGTTACATCCCATCGTTTAAGAATTGACTTGAAGTTATCGCCCAGGTCGATACGAAACGTCCGGACGGTCCTCGGTGCAGATCCTCGGTTTCTCAACCTCCTGTTGTGCTGTTGTGGCAAAGGAGGCTCAGCCGATCCGAGCGCAAGGTGATCCTTAAACCTTCGAGGCTCCGTAACGACAACCGGTACCTGCCAAGATTTGCAGCGAAATCCCAAGCTCTTCGCTCAGAGGATCCCCAGCCGGCCGGAATCCTGCCGTTCAAGAAGGTGTTACTCCACCATCCGACGGTACAGCTCTTCGGGCGACGTTTGTTGCCGGCGAAACGGCTTTAGAAGGATACGGTACTCCACGAGTTTCGGCGTTACCCGGTAAGGCTCCAGGACCTTGACGGCAGTACAGCCCAACCCGGTGGTTTCGGCGTCCAGGTGCCAGAAGAAGGTCTCCCCACTTTCGAGCTGAAACGGATATTCGGCCCGCTGGAGCCGATCCGTCGAAAACGCTTGCAGGGAAACGTTCAGAGGACGATCGAACGTCGCCCAAACACCTAGTCCCCCTTCATCCTCGAGCGCCGCCCAGCGAACGTCGGTGCGGTTCCCGTAGTCTTGCGGAATCAAGTACGGCTCGAGCATCTCGTCGACGGTCAGCGAGTAAACTCCAAACCGAGCTCCCGTCTTTCTGTCCGGGTACGTCTCGAACGGTCCTCGACCGTACCAGGTAAGGCGGTTGAGGGACCTGGCCGATGGGACCTCCAGTCCAACCCGGGGTAACCACGGCGGCATGTCTCCCGCCGGTTCGACCCACTGCCGGACTAAGAGTGAGCCGTCCCCTCGAAAATGGAACTCGTGTCGGACGTGGAATCTGCCGTCGCGGGTGAGTGACTCCAGCGTCGCCTCCACTCGGAAGGCAAGCCGCCCTCTCGAATCCGAAATTCGCTCAACCTTCACGTCCCGGCGTTCCAGCCGATCGAGACCGAACTCGAACCACAAGCGCCCCATTTCCGGAACCCCCCACGACCGCTCGAACTCGTTGGCCACCGGAGCCCGAAACAGGGACTCCTGGATCGGTCCGACAAGCAGTTCCGTATCCGCGACGGAAAGCCCGGTCACCCTTCCCGTGTCGGTATCGAACTTCCAAGCCGCTTCACCGGCCTGGATTCGCCAACCGGAGCCTTCGGAAGTAATCTCCAACTCTCCTGAAGGAGACTCACCCGGTTGGTCGAACCACTGTCCAGAGGAAGCTCCCGCGCCCACACCTGTATTTAGAAGAAACTCCTCCCACGCAATTTCGTGTCCGGCCGGTGCCCAGGCCTGAGGTTCCCGCGTCAGTACCTGCAGACGTAAGCGTGGATCCACCAGGTCCTGTAACCCCGCCTTCACGTTGAAGGGAACGCTGACGACCTTGCTCTCGCCCGGGGGTAAAGCCAGAGATAGAACCTCTTCTTCGACCGTCTTTCCTTGACTGACAAGAGACCAACGTACCTCCATCTCCGACAGGTCGGTAAACGAGAAGTGGTTCTCGACGCGGATGGAAGAGCCGTCCTGGTCGACCGCGTCGAAGCTTACCGGCTGGCCTGATTTCTTCAGTTGCCAGAGCTCCGGCTGCACGTGCCGATCCGGCCAAACAAGTCCGTAACTTCGGCCTCCGATGCCCAGCGAGTAGAATTCCCCCTTGCGAACCAACTCGTCGAATTCCCACCAAAGAAGGGCCGTTTCAGGATGAACGGGCGTCTCGCCGAAAAGTTCGGCTTCGGTCAGAGCCCGGTTGAAGATTCGGACTCGATCAAACGCCGCGTTGGAAAGATATCCCGGGTGCTCCTGTCCGATCAGATCGGCTTGGCGCCCCAGATTCACCGGAAACCGGGTGGGCCGGATCACCGCCGTACACGGCCGAGACACCGCCTCTTTCCCGTCGAGATAGAGCCGCAGACGCTCACTGTCGTAGACACCGGCCACATGGTGCCAACGCTGGTACCAGTCGGGAGGCAGCTTCGTTTCAACCCTCGCCGCCTCCTCTTTACCCACGAAAAAGCGCAGCTCTTCAGCCGAGGTCTGGACCAACCCGAAGCCTTCCGACCCGTTGTTGAGCCACCAGCCGTGTCCGTTCCAGAATCGAGGATAGATCCATAGATCAACCGTTACCGTTTTCCTCAGCTCATCGACGGACGGATCCCGGTAGGCCTCGACCCACCCGTCATGGCCGTTGAGGCTGACGGCGGAACCGAATCGTCCGATGACCAGCTCGGCCG
>JAPXNP010000216.1:0-4350 GCA_033811955.1 Acidobacteriota bacterium | reverse complement strand
CTCCAGACTTCGCTGACGCAAATAAGCAATGATGAAGTCGTCGATCTCACCGTTCAAAACGGCGTCGACGTCGCCTTTCTCCAACTTCGTGCGGTGATCTTTTACCAGGCGGTACGGATGCAGCACATAGGAACGGATCTGGTTTCCCCAGGCGATATCGGCTTTCTGATCCTCAATCTCCTGCTGCTGCCGGCGACGCTTCTGCATTTCCAGCTCGTACAGCTTCGAGCGAAGGATTTTCATCGCCGTATCGCGGTTTCGATGCTGGGATCGCTCGTTTTGGCACTGCACTACAATCCCCGTCGGCAGATGGGTAATACGCACCGCCGAATCGGTTCGATTGACGTGTTGACCTCCAGCCCCCGAGGACCGATACGTGTCGATCCGCAAATCCTTCTCATCGATCTCGATCTCTACGTCGTCCTCGATTTCGGGGGTCACGAACACTGAAGCGAAGGACGTGTGTCGCCGGGCGTTCGCATCAAAGGGCGAGATCCGTACCAGCCGATGAACTCCGACCTCCGCCGATAGGTAACCGTAGGCACACTCGCCTTCCACCAGGAAGGTCACCGACTTGATTCCCGCCTCTTCCCCCGGCTGGTAATCCGTGATTTCGGTGCGATAGTCGCGCGCCTCGGCCCAGCGCAGGTACATGCGAAGAAGCATCTCGGCCCAGTCCTGGCTTTCCGTCCCGCCGGCACCCGGATGAATCGTCACAATGGCGTTGGCCGCGTCATGCTCTCCCGACAGCAGCGCCTGGGTCTCGATCAGTTCAAGCTCCTGGGCGACCCGATCCAGCTCCTTCGCAAGATCCCCGGCCACATCCTCCCCTTCGTTGTACAGCTCCACCATGGCACCCAGATCGTCCAACATCGACCGGACCTTCCGGGCCAAGTTCACAGTTCTCTCCAGCCTGCTACGACGCTCTAGGAGGGGTCGAGACGCTTCCGGATCGTCCCATAGATCTTGAGCCGTAAGCCGAGCTTCCAGATCCTGCAGCTCGGCTTCCTTTCTCTGCACGTCAAAGATACCCCCAAAGGTTAGAGGTACGTTCCTGCAAATCTTCAAACCGCTGGTGAACGTCTTCCAGCATGTCCGTCTCCTTTAGACAGCCCTCTGTTCCGACCCAGCAGAGGTGCCGCCAATGCTATCGAAAGTATTATAACCGCCCAGCAGGGAAGCTCACCAAAGACCAGATAGGGCGTACCGCGGGCACTTCCGTAGACGTCTTCGACCAGAACCGCTTCCTCGAACAACCCGGTTCTTGCGGTGATTTCGCCCAGAGGCGAAATGAAAGCGCTGAACCCCGTATTGGCGGCACGAATCATCGGTCTGCGTGTCTCGACCGCCCGAACCACCGCCATCTGGAGGTGTTGAGCCGGCGCGGCACTCCGCCCAAACCAACCGTCATTTGTAATGTTCACCAACACTTCGGCACCCTTTCGGACGGCGGCTCTCGCGCTCCGGGGGAAAACCGCTTCAAAGCAGATTACGGTTCCAAACTGAAGCGAGTCGACCCGTCCTACGACAACTTGCGACCCCGGGCGAAAAGAACTGACCTCAGCCACCAGAGCATCCGCTTTTCCCAGCAGCCGTTCCAGGGGAAGGTATTCTCCGAATGGAACCAGATGGATCTTGTCGTACCGGTAGACCACCTCTCCGTCAGGATTGATAAGGTAAGCACTGTTATAGTAGCCGTCGTCGTCGGAATGGCTGCTGTTGAGCAACAGGTAAGTAGAACTAGCAGACGTCCGATCCAACCAAAACGTCCGGAAGTAAAAGTCTTGTTCCAGCCTATACGGATTTTGAGCTTCCGGGAAAACCACCCAACGGGCGCCCTCGGCTACCGCCCGGTCGAAAAGTGAGGCGAGAGTCTTGAAGTACTTTTGAGCGTAGTGATCGGCATCCTCCATGAGTGCGATGTCGCCCTGGGCGATTCCTACGCGCACAACTCCCACGGAATCCTGGGACCACGCGGACATACGATAGGCTCCGTACAGACAGGCGAGAGCACACAAACAGACCGTGGCAAGCACAGTACGCCGGATACCCTTCCGCCACCACAACCAGAGTGATCCGTTAACCAGGACCAAGAGATAGGAGATCAAGTAGACGCTACCCACATCGGCCAGCTGGAGCAGCCAGGGAAACGGCTGCTGGGAATAACCCAACGCCGCCCAGGGGAACCCTCCGAAAGGAAAGCGATCGCGCAGCAGTTCGGTAAGCAGCCAAACGCCCGAAGCCGCCCAAACGGTCCCCTCTTCGGAACGGCTCATCCCCCAAACCAGAAAGGCCGTAAACGGCAACAAAAACAAAGCCAGGATCAAGACAAGAAGAAGCCACGCGAGAGCCGCTACCACCCAGGGCAATCCCCCGTAGCGGATCAGAACACCTGGAATCCAGTAGAGCACTGTCCCGAAATAGCCCAGACAAAAGAAGACATGCCCCGCGACCGCTTCCCTCCGACTCGGCCGGCGAGCCGCCGCCTCGTAGAGCGGAATCAGGCTCAGCCAGGCCAGGGGAAAGAAACTGAAGTTAGGGAAAGCCAGCGCAGTAACCAGTCCTGCCGCCGGATACAGGAGGAAGGTGACCATCAATCGATCCGGCGTACGTAAGTCGGAAAGCCGGCGTCCTGAAGCCGGCGTTCCATTTCCCGCGCAGCCTCTGCACTAGGATACTCGCCCACCCAGACCCGATAAAAACCTCCCGCCTCTCCCGGAACCGGGGGGCGAATCCTCCCCTCGAACTCCTGAGCCTTCAGCCGAAGCAACGTGGCCTGAGCTTCCTTTTCCGACGAATGAGCGGCCACCTGAATCGTGAACCGCACTTCCCCGGGTGAAGAAGGTGCATCGGACGGGGTCGGCTCGGTTCCCGCAGATCCGGTCACCCCCTTCTTCTCCGCCATGCCGGGGGAGGTTGGAACGGCTGTCCGGGAAGCTTCATCCTCGCGATACGTCTCCAGCGCCCCTCCCTCCACTTCGATCCGGGTAGTGGAACCGGATGAGGGCATCACTTCCTCGGAAAGGCCGTCCCCGCCGAGAGTTGGGGGTTCCACCGGTACAACTCTACCGCTTTCCGGTTGATAAACGCGCGAGCCCGCAGTCTCCGAAGAAGCTACCGAAGAGGTCTCTTCGTCCGACCGGCTGGACGAAAACCGACTCCCAATCTCCAGCCCGGCAACAAATGCCACCCCTACACAGACCAACGCCATCGTATAGATCAAAAGCGAACGTCGGATGTCCAGTACTCCTCGCATAAGCAATCACAATACGCGAAATGGGGATCAGCGACTGGGGACTACTTGTCCTCCTTCGGTTTCCTTATAAACGGGCTGAACAGATCGACCGGAATCGGGAAAATCACGGTAGAGTTCTGTTCCACCCCGATTTCCGTCAGCGTGTTCAAGTACCGGAGCTGGAAGGCAATAGGTTCCTGGGCAAGAATGCCGGCGGCTTCTCTCAGCTTCTCCGCGGCTTCGTATTCTCCCAGAGCATGAATCACCTTCGCGCGCCGCTCCCGTTCGGCCTCGGCTTGCCGAGCCATCGCCCGCTGCATCTCCACGGGCAGATCCACCGTCTTGATCTCGACCATGGAGACCTTGATACCCCAAGCGTCGGTGTGCTCGTCGAGGATCGTCTGCAAGCGAGCATTGAGGGCTTCCCGTTGGCTCAGCAGTTCGTCCAGCTCCACCTCGCCCAGGACCGATCGCAGCGTCGTCTGGGCCAGCTGCGAGGTCGCGTACAAGTAATTCTCCACCGATATTATCGCCCGGTTGGCGTCCAAAACGCGGAAGTACACAATAGCATTGACCTTGACTGTAACGTTGTCGCGCGTAATGACATCCTGAGCGGGTACGTCCATGGTCACCGTTCGTAAACTGACCCGTTCCATTCGGTCGATCGGCCAAAACACCAGAATCAACCCCGGTCCCTTCGCCTCCGGCAAGATTCGTCCCAATCGGAAAATGACCCCCCTCTCATACTCGCGAAGCACGGTGATCACCGAAAGCAGGTAAAGAACCAGGATTGCCACAATCATCACGGTAGGCGTTAAAAGCATTTCCAACCTCCCCTAGAAAAATCCTCTCCTCGACAGGCGGCGAGACTCCCGGAGCCCGGTTCTCAATCCGAAGAGGGATCCGTTACGGCCCACCTCATCCGGCGGTTCATCCGCCGGCTTCAATCCTGTCCACTTCGTCTCCACTATACGGCTCCACTACAAGATCCAGATGACGGGCCTGGACGACCCGGACTCTGGCACCTTTCGGTATGATCTGCCGCGAACTAGCCCGCCACAGTTCGCCCGCCACAAAAACCCTTCCTCCATCGGGGCCGATTTCGGTACGAGCGG
>JAPXNP010000215.1:0-4356 GCA_033811955.1 Acidobacteriota bacterium | reverse complement strand
CCGGGCCTCTTCCCGGGCCACACGATCAGCCTCGAGAATGACCTCCAACGAATCGGCCGGACGTACCGGGCAGCGAACCAGGGTTTGCTCGATGAGAACGGGGATGGACGTAAAAGCGAGCCGTCCTTGCAAGAACAGTTCCACGGCCACCTCGTTGGCCGCGCTGAGAATAGCTGGAGCCGTTCCTCCTTTCGTCAGCGCTTCATATGCCAACTGCAGGCAAGGAAAAGTCTCCGAATCCGGCGACTGAAACGTCAGGGCTGGTAAGGAACAGAGGTCCAGCCGGGGCAATCGGCCCTCCCAACGTTCGGGATATCCGATAGCGTAAAGCAGGCAAGCCCGCATGTCGGTAATGCCCATCTGAGCGAGCATGCTCCCATCCACAAACTCAACAATGGAGTGGATGACCGACTGAGGATGTACCACCACTCCGATCTGCTCGGCCGAAAACCCAAACAGGTGATGGGCCTCAATTACTTCCAATCCTTTGTTCATGAGGGTGGCCGAGTCAACGGTAATCTTGCGTCCCATGGACCAGGTGGGATGAGTCAGGGCCTCCTGCACGGTGACCCTTTCGAGATTGCGGCGGGTCAACCCTAGAAACGGCCCTCCCGACGCCGTCAGTACCAATCTCTTAACTTCCCGGTTGTCGGCTCCCCGCAAACACTGGTGAAGAGCGGTATGCTCACTGTCGACGGGAACAATCAAGGCGTTCGACGCCCGTGCCCGAGTCATCAGCAAATCACCCGCCATCACCAGAGTTTCTTTGTTCGCTAAAGCAATCTTCTTGCCTTCTTCGACGGCCCGATACGTCGGAACCAGGCCGGCTGCTCCGGAGGTCGCGGCCACAACTACGTCCGCCGCCGGATGGCAGGCGACCTCCGCCAGTCCTTCGGTTCCACAACTCACTGCCAAATCAGGAAAAGAACGACGAAGACGCTCCGCCGCCTCCGGTTCGAAAATGGCGGCCAGTCGGGGCCGGTAATGGGTAATCTGTCGGCTGAGTTCGTCGACGTTCTTCCGCGCCGCCAAACCCACCACCTCCAGCCGCTCGGGATACAGATCGACAAGACTGAGGGCGCTACGCCCGATCGACCCGGTTGAGCCTAAGACAGCCAGCCCGATTTTCATGAAAACAGCGGCGATTCTAACAAACCGCCCGACAGAGACAGTAGGCGGGGACAGCCAGCAGCAGGCTGTCCATTCTGTCCAGCAAACCTCCGTGTCCGGGCAGCAGGTTGGAACTGTCCTTCACCCCCGCCCCCCGCTTCCATAGGCTTTCGAGCAAATCTCCCAGGATCCCCGCAGCCGCCACAGCCAACACCACAAGCATGAATCCCACCGGACCACCCCCTCCGATCGGCCACGGCCAAAGCCATCCCATGAGTAACGGAGGTACGAACAGGCCGGCCAGAAAACCCTCTACGGTCTTCTTAGGGCTGATATGAACCAACACACGGCGTCGCCCCATGCGCTTTCCGACGAAATACGCAGCCGCGTCACTGATCCAAACCATCGTCAGAACGGTCAGCAACTCGTGAGGCCCGAAATCCCCGGCCTCCCGAAAAGGAGACCTGGGGTGAAGCCGGGCCAGCAGCAAAAAGGGACAACCCAGTATCGCCACAGCCGCAAGATTAGTGGACCAATTCGGCAGCGCGAACTCGACCCGCGGGGTGGTCAAGACCTCGTAGCCGCAGATTACCAACAGTACCAGAATGAGATAGGCCCCCATCGCCTCCGGCCGGAAACTGTCCACTACCGGCAACAACAAAGCGGCCGGCCATGCCATGCATTTGAGATGCATCCCGTAACCGCGGGCGATTGCGCGGAATTCTGCCAAAGCTACCCACTGAAGCGCTGTCAGGACCACCAAGAACAACCAGAAAGGAGCCAGGTAGATGACCGCCAGCACCAGGGGGATGAGTAAACCGGCGGTGAGAAGGCGCTGGATCATGATCCGATGGAAGAGGAAGATACTTTGGGAATGCTTCCAAAGCGGCGTTCCCGTTGCTGAAAGGCGATTAGGGCTTCAAGGTAATGCAGACCCCGGAAATCCGGCCACAGAACCTCTGAGACATAGAACTCCGCATATGCGATCTGCCAAAGCAAGAAATTGCTAACCCGCAGCTCGCCCCCCGTTCGAATCAACAGATCGGGATCCGGCAATCCGGCGGTGTAAAGCCGACTCTCCAAGGTATCCTTGTCGATGGGGGCTTGAAACCCCGCTTCCAAGAGCCGGTTGACTGCATCTACGATCTCCAGTCGACCGCTGTAATTGAGGGCTACCACAAGCGTCATCCGACGGTTGAGCCGAGTAACCTCCTCAGCTTTACTCAGAGCCTGCCGGACGTCGGGGGGAAGCCCGTCCAGCCGGCCAATCGGCCGAAAACGGACGCCGTGGCTGCATAATCTTTCCAATTCCTGGTCCAAGTAGTTCAGCAGAAGCCGCCAAAGAGTATTGACCTCTTCCGGAGGACGCTTCCAGTTTTCCGTTGAGAACGCATATAAGGTGAGTACGGGGATCTCCAATCGAGCCGAGTACTCGAATATGCTCCGGACGGCTTCAATCCCGGCCCGATGCCCCTCGACCCGCGGCAGGCCGCGGCGACAGGCCCACCGACCGTTGCCGTCCATGATCACGGCCACATGACGGGGTAAACGGTCGGGATCCAGGCGCAGCAACAGAACCTCCTCGGCGCTGCGCGGCTCCACAACACCTTGAAAACTCTTCAGTAAATCGACCATTCGGACAGCTCAACTCTACCACTACCCAACAATAGCCGACAACCGCCGGGAAGCTTGGCAGCACGGCTGAATTACCCCGTCCATGTTCCTCCCCCTCCGACCGAAAGGGGAGTCTTCCGGAGCGACGCCTGTCGAGAGAAGGCGCCACCCGCACAACGAAGCATCAGCACCCACGTCTCCGAAGAAAAGGCCGGGAACTTGGACGCGGCAAGCCCCCCCTCTTCCGGGATACCAAAACTGCGGAGTTCATTCGCACATCGTCACGCTCAAAGGTTCGTAGTACCTCAAACCGCGGAAGGTACGTCGTACTCTCTACTACTGTACAAGAGCCGTTTCGCGCGCCACTTCTTCCACGGTGGTGATGCCTTTCGCCACCTTAATAAGCCCAACCTCGCGCAGCGTCAGCATGCCTTCCAACCGAGCCGCCCGCCGGATTTCGGTCGGGGTGGCGTTGCGGAGGATCAGATCCTGAATGCGAGAGCTCACCTCCATGACCTCAAACAAACCCGTGCGGCCACGATACCCGGTGTTGTTACAGTGGGAACACCCCTCACCCTGAAAAGTGCGCACACGGTGGATTTCCGACTCAGGTACACCGAGGCCGATAAGGGCTTCCTTCGGGGTGGGGATTTCCTTCTTGCAGCGGCTGCAGATAACGCGCACCAGGCGTTGGGCACAAATCAGATGGACGGAACTGGCCACCAGAAACGGTTCCACACCCATGTTGATGAGTCGGCTGATACTTGAGGGGGCGTCGTTGGTATGCAATGTACTCAACACCAAATGACCGGTCAGAGCCGCTTTGACCGCAATTTCCGCGGTTTCGAGATCTCGGATCTCACCGACCATGATGATGTTCGGATCCTGGCGCAGAAACGCTCGAAGGATTTCCGCAAACGTTCGCCCCACTTGCTCGTTGATGTGGACCTGGTTAATACCCGGGAAATTGAATTCCACCGGATCTTCGGCGGTCATGATGTTGACGTCTTCCCGGTTCAGCATCTGCAGGCAGGTGTACAGGGTGCTGGTCTTTCCGCTCCCGGTGGGACCCGTGACCAGAACCATCCCCCAGGGTCTTAGGACGGCCCTGCGGACCTTGTCCAGCGTGTCTCCTTCGAACCCCAAGTGACCCAGGTCGCGCGGAAGCTTTTCCGCATCGAGGATCCGCATCACAACTTTTTCGCCGAAAAGCGTAGGCAGAGTTGAAACTCGGAAATCGATCTTCTTCTTGCTCTGCCCCGTCGAGAGGCTGATCTTGATCCGGCCGTCCTGGGGGAGTCGCCGCTCGCTGATATCCAAGCTGGACATGATCTTTATGCGCGACACCACGGCATCGCGCACTCGCAACGGCGGCCGCATAGTGGTGTACAGCACGCCGTCGATACGGAAACGGATCCGGAACTCGTTTTCGTACGGCTCCAGGTGGATATCGCTGGCGCCTTTGCGGATGGCGTCAGCCAAAATGATATTGACGAGCTTGATGATAGGGGCTTCGGAACCGGACTTCTCCAGTTCGCTGATATCGATCTTCCCCTTATCGGAGATATCAAGTTCGTACTCCTCCTTTTCAGCCACGATCTCGTCGTAGACTTTCTGGATCTCGATGGAGGA
>JAPXNP010000214.1:0-4370 GCA_033811955.1 Acidobacteriota bacterium | reverse complement strand
CCACACGGCATTGCACCCGGCGGCCGCACTGTCAGCTGCTGGAACCCTGCCCACGGGCGCTCCCGGCCGGTGTCCAAAGTTCTCTTGTCGGAGTTGCGCGGCAGGAAGAGTGGCGTAGAAGACGGGAGCCTCGGTTTACTCGAAAATGGGGGGGGTAGTGAAGGCCGGGGGTGTAGATTCAGGTGGGAATGTTGCCGAGAATGTTTCACGGCTCTAGCGAAAACTGAGTGGTCCCGATACCGTCGGCAAGATCAGTTCGCTTTCGCTATCGTTTATCGGTGGGGAACCGCCGATAACGAGCTCAACAAGGCAAGGAGTGGAGTCGATGAACGTCAGAAATCCTCGAGTCGCTATTATCATGGGCAGCAAGAACGATTGGAGTGTGATGGAAGCCGCCGCGGAGGTACTTAGGGAGTTCGGCGTGCCGTACGAAGCGACGGTTCTTTCCGCCCACCGGACCCCTGACGATACAGCGCGGTATGCGCAGGCGGCCGAAGGACGCGGTATTCAAGTGATTATCGCCGGTGCGGGGTTTGCCGCTCATTTGGCGGGAGTTGTCGCCGCCCATACGATCCTTCCCGTCATTGGGGTGCCTCTCGCTTCGTCTCCTCTGGCGGGAATCGACGCTCTTTATTCCACTGTGCAGATGCCGGGCGGGATTCCCGTAGCCGCTATGGCGATCGGCAAGGCGGGAGCGAAAAACGCGGGTTTGTTCGCGGTACAAATCCTCAGCCGCTCTGACTCCGGCTTGGCGGTGCGCCTCAAGGAGCAACGAGTACGGATGCGGGAAGAGGTCCTGACGGCGAGACTCGAAGAGTAGATTCCTTCTCAGGTTGAAGCGGGAGGCGGCTTGGACCGGACTCTCATTCACGTCCCGTCGGACACTTTGAGGGCTTCGTAGAAAACTCCCTCTGGTGGTTCGTCCATGGCGGGAAGGGCCACCCGGCCTCTTACGGCTTGTCTCGCACGTGACACCACTCCCGTAATTTCCCTGCGAGCCGAGGCGAGCTCCGTCGGAATCGGCGAGGGACGCACAGCGGCTGCCAAGCGTCAGGCGACCGGATCTGAAAAGGGTTCGTTCTCCGGGTGGCATCCCGTTCGGCCTGGGCGACGGTTCAGTGAGAGCGGAAGCCGGCCACCGTCCAGAGACGTTGGCTTGTCTTGTCGCGGCGATACGAGTAATAGAGGTTCGGGTGATCAAAAGTGCACATACCGCTGTCAAGCAGATTGTGGATTCCCAGACGGCCGGCTTGTTCCCGAACGGCGGAGACCAAGTCGAAGCGGTCCCCGACCAGGAAAGAAGTCGGATCGTATCCTGCTCGCGAGAAGGCGGCCGGCACGTCGGAGCCCACTTGGTAGCAACAGGCGCGGATGCAGGGTCCGACGGCTACGGTCACGTCCTCGGGAGCGACGCCGGTCTCCTGGAGCAAACGTCCCAAACCTCGCTCCACCAGCCGGCCCGCGAGACTGCGCCATCCGCCGTGCAGCAAGGCGACCGCCGGGGGATCGGGACTGACGGCCAGAATGGGAACACAGTCCGCGGTGCGGATTACCCCAAATCGCCCCGGTTCCGTGAGTATGAGGCCGTCCGCTTCAGCTGTAGCCTCTGGAAACGAGCGGGGCGGCACGTCCTGGGGCACAGTCGTTACACGGTTCCCATGGACCTGGCGGAGGAGAACCAGGCGGCTGGGAGGAATACAGTGACGGCGGCAAAGCTCAAGATTCGCCTGTTCGGGGGGAAATGTGCTCTGTCGTAGCGATATCCAGTGAATAAAATGGGGTATTCGGTGAAGGCTTGAAAACCGTTGCAGGCGGATGTCGTTAAGTGTCTCGGTAGACAACATGGGTGGTTAGTGGAGGTTAGCACACTGTGGTCATCGGAATCGGGGTCGACATTGTGGAAGTCCACAGGATTAGGGAAGCGTTGGAGAATGCCGAAGCCCTAGTTCGGCGCGTTTTCACGGAACAAGAGCGCGAATACTGTGGTTCCAGGAAGAACCGGTATCAGCACTATGCCGGCAGATTTGCCGCCAAGGAGGCTGCGCTGAAAGCCTTAGGCACCGGCTGGCAGCAAGGTATTAGGTGGCAGGATGTGGAGGTGCTACCGGGTGAACTGGGGCGACCCGAAGTCACGTTCCACGGCCGTGCGGCCGAGATCTTCGCGCAGAAGCAAGGAGTCCGGGCTCACCTGACCATTACTCATGCGGAAGCCTACGCCGTGGCGGCCGTCGTACTCGAGTCGTGACTGGGTTTAAGTAGGTGGGGAAGCCGGATTTCCGATGGAAGTTTCGTTTGGTTAGCGCATGAGGATGCCTTCAGCAGGAGACGCCCCCGGTCTGCCAGGGGCGGCTGAAGAGAGGGATGCCGGCGGCACGCCTTCTTTCCGCTGCCTGCTGCGACCCGAACTTGCTCGGAAATACCAGTATTTTCCCACCGCCGTTGGCCGTATCTTCACTCCAGCGGGAATAACCGGCCGCCTTTCGTTCCCGCCGATGCTCCGCAAGACGGAGTGCCGGAACCTGGTTCTTCAAGCTTTGTGCTGCGCCGCGAATAGCTGAAGGAAATGGGCCGACGTTTCAATGCCCTTGAAAAAGTGATCCAGGTGGAAGTGCTCGTTGGGGGCGTGGGCGTTTTCACTCGGCAAGCCGAAGCCCAACAACACGACCGGGACGTGAAGAAGCTCATCGAAGGTAGCCACAACGGGGATGGAGCCCCCTTCCCGCTGAAAGACGGGCCGGCGGCCAAACGCCTTCTCCAGAGCTTGAGCCCCCGCCTGCAGAGCCGGATGATCCAGCGGGGCGACCCACGGTTTGCCGCCGTGCAGTGCCCTGACCTCGACCTGGACACCCGCCGGAGTGTGGGAGCGTACGAACTCGACAAAAAGTTCTTCGATGCGACGGGGATCTTGGTTGGGCACCAAACGCATACTCACTTTGGCCATGGCCTTCGACGGCAAGACCGTTTTGGCTCCTTCTCCGGTAAAGCCGCTCAGCATCCCGTTGACGTCCAGCGTCGGACGCGCCCACAGCAATTCCAAAGGAGAGTAGCCTGCCTCTCCGTCGAGCGCTTCGACTTCCAAGTCCTTCTGGAAGCTCTCCTCGTCAAAGGGCAAACGTCGCCACTCTTCGCGTTCACGATCGGTGAGGGGAAGGACGTCGTCGTAAAAGTGAGGAATCGTAATTTTCCCCCGCTCGTCTCTCATAGCCGCGATGAGCGTTGCCAGCGCGTTCGCCGGATTAAGAACCGGGCCCCCGAAGGAACCGGAATGCAAATCTCGGTTCGGCCCCCGCACCTGAATTTCCAGATATGCCAGACCCCGCAGCCCGTAGCAGATCGAAGGTATATCGGGGGCAAACATTGACGTATCCGATATCAGGACCGCGTCGCAGCGCAGTTCCTCAACGTTCTTACGGATAAACGGCTCCAAGTTCGGGCTGCCGATTTCTTCCTCGCCCTCGATGAGGAATTTCAGATTTACCGGCGGCTTTCCTCCCAGTCGGGTAAATGCTTCGATTCCCTTGAAATGGACCATCAATTGACCCTTGTCGTCAGTCGCACCACGGGCATAGATGCGTCCGTCGCGGACCGTGGGTTCAAAAGGCCCGGTTTCCCACAGTTCTAACGGATCGACCGGCTGCACGTCGTAATGGCCGTAAAGGAGGACCGTCGGGCGCGATCGATCGATCGTCCATTCCCCGAACACGATGGGGTGGCCGGCAGTCGGTGTCGGCTCCACGTTGGGCACGCCGGCATCCCGAAGCTGTTTGGCGACGAACTCCGCCGCTCGAGCCATATCCGCCGTATGCCGTGCGTCGGAACTGACGCTGGGGATGCGCAAAAAACTCTTAAGTTCTTCTACGTAGTGCGAATGTTGGGCTCGGACGTATTCAATCACCTGGTCCATGGCTAGCTCCCTGGTTCGAAGGTTCCGACGTGCTGTTGATTCAACCGTCGGCGGGCTTCGTCAAGACGAGGGCTCATCTCAACGGGGTATGAGGCCGATCCTCGAGGGTCCTGCACCTCGGGGGGAAGGCTTGTGACGTTTTCGGCTGCGAAGCGGCGGATTTCTCCGAGCGCCGGCAAAGGGTATTGCAGCTCCCCGTTTTGGAGGACCCTCTCCAAGAGTGGACGAGCTTGATGTTCACCAAGTGGAGGCGATTCGTCCCAACGCGCAAGCCAATCTTTGCAGGCCGTTCCCTCTCGGTATAAGCGATAAATCTGCTTGCGGTGGGGCAACATCTCTTTGCCTGGACTTGATTTAAACCGTGGTTCCGCCACCGAACCGGGGGGCTGAACTTCGACCAACTTGTATACGAGATCACAACCCGGTGCATCGGACGATACCACCAACTCCGTACCGACTCCAAAGC
>JAPXNP010000213.1:0-4390 GCA_033811955.1 Acidobacteriota bacterium | reverse complement strand
GCCGGCGGTCTGGCTTTCCCATGCCGTTCTGGCTCTCGTCTTGATCGCCTTTTTTAAAGGAGATCCTCTGTTTCACCAATTCCAAGTAGGGCGGCCGGGGTACCGGTTCGTAGCTTACGGAGACGGAATCCAGGTGGCGGCGGGTTGGGACGGCGGCGGTCGAGCATTCATCGCCACGTTGCCGGGACCGCGCCCCCGGCGGCCGGCCGAGGTGCGGGTGTTTGACTGCAACGGATCTCCCCTGGCGGTCTGGACGGCTTTTCCAGGACTCGGATTTTCGGGACGAATGGTCGTAGGCGACGTGGCTCCTGAACCGGGGGACGAAGTAGTGGTCACCCCCGGTCCGGGTGCGGCCAATCCTCCCCGAGTCCGAGTGTTTAGTCCGCAGGGGCGCTTGCTACACGACTTTTCGGCCGAGGCATTGCCGGCCGGCTACGGAGCGTTTGTGGCGGCGGTTGCAGGGAGAATCTGCGTGGCTGCAGGCCCTGGTCCGGGCGATCCGCCGGTATGGGCGGAGTATACCGCCGACGGGCGGCTTCTGGACCAAGGAGAGGCCCCAGTGGACCAGATTCTGGTCAACGGCATCCGCATGCTCCGACTGCCTCCCGGCGGCGGAGAGTTTGAAGGAGTCCGGCGGGTCTTTTGGGGCTCTCCGATCGCGGTCAACCCGGCTGCATTCCTGGTCGTGGAGACTGAGGGAACGACCGCTGTGAAGAGAACCTGGAAGATGGCGTTTCCCGCCACCTATGGTCTTTCCCTGACACCGGTCCGGCTGAGTCGAGAAGAAAGCGGATTGGCGGCGTCCCTGGGGCCGTTGCTGGGATATCCGCGATGGGTTCGAATTTTCGCCGATCGAACGGGATGGCCCATGGTACGCCAGTTCGCCCTCGATGACGGGCAGCCTTCGGCAGGTCTGAGCCTGGCCGCCTTGGATGTGGATGGGGACGGTCGTGACGAGCTGGTTTTGGGCGAAGGCGAGGGGCCGGGTTGCCGTCCCGTCGTCCGAATCGTCCGTCTGGATGGGACCTTGTTGATCGAGTGGGAGGTCGGTTGAGGCACTGTGCAGCTTGAACAGGTGCGAGTGCGAGGTTGGAAGAAATCTAATGCGGCACGCGGCGGAGGCGAGTCGCCGCCGGCGCGGTCTTCCCGAGGGATGGCGTACCGATTTATCGGGACCGCCGTTGACGCCTTAGCCTGAGCTCACTAGAATGAAATGTAATACGCCAGGCCATGAGAGTTGTGCTCGGCTTCGCCATTCTGATCGCAGCGGTAGCAGATGTCCCGGGAGTAACCCATATCACGCGGGCGAATTCGGAGGAAGCTTTTGAGCGCAGTTTGGCTTACCTGGATTACTCAAGCGTCGACTACACTCCGCTTCTCGCAGAACTCGGTTGGTTGAGTGACGGATGTTCCCAAGCTGAGATCTTGCGAAGGATGGAGCGAAACCTTCCCTTCATTCTTCACCAACGCTTGGATCGCCGTCGGTTCCTTGTCGCCCCGGAACCCCAGCGCGTCGTAGAGAGAATTGGACAAGTGTTTGCCTTGGGTCGAGATCTAGATCAACTCTATTTCTTGGGGCTCGAATTGCGGGGCAATCCCGAGGATTCGCGCTGGAACAGCTTGGTGGCGGAGGTTGAAGAAAAAGCTAAGGAATTCGAGCGATGTTTCAGAGGCTATTTCTTGCATGACCGATCCGGCAACTGGCTCATTTCGCTCCCCCGCAGCCGACATCGTAGGGTCATCGTCAATTCCTATTTGGCTCAGTTCGACCGGATCCGTGCTGCACTGCGCGATGGATTGAGAGACTACTTTCTGCCTGAATCGCCGGGACTGATAGAGGTTTCGGGTTACGAAAAGTCTTCTCTGACAACACTGTCGGAAGCCTTGCGTTTGCTAAGTGAGGGTGTGCGTCAGCGTCTCCTGCAAGCTGAATAGTCAGGAAGGCAAAGCGGATTTGCAGAGACCTCTCGTACCGCGACACATTGCGGTTGAGGATTCACTCGGTCGGTTCCACCTCTAAGTTAGATGAACCAGTCCTCGTCGGTCACCACACGGCGTCGCGTCGGCACTCCAAAGGCCTCCACCGCCGCGGCGGCACCGCGTCGCAACGCTCGCAGTTGAGTGGCCAGGTGTTGGCCTAGCCGACTGAAATGGGCGGTCTGGTGCTCGATCCTGAAAAGAACGTACTCCACCTCTCGACCCAGTTCGAAGGTCGCATTCCGCGTGCTGCGGAACAGCCGTCCCACTCCTTCGTCGAGCACGATCAGGGCGGCATACGCCCCGTCGAGGGATTGTCGGACCGATTGGAGTACATGTTGGAATCTCTCTCGACTGCCGGCCAACCTCTCGAGTTGTCGGGTGCCCTCCTGGCAGAAGAACCTTGCTTTTAGAATGGTTCGTTCTAGGCCGATTTGGCATTGTCGAACGGCTCTGGCGCAGAGAGCGGTGGTCATGGCGATACTTAATCCGTTTATGAGAACCAGGCCCGCCATGATCCAGACCAACACGGTAACGGTCTGCGGATCGGAGACTTCCATGCCAAGCACGTTAGCACAGTCGGGTGCGACAGTCGACCGTCGCGGCTCCTACATCCTGCTGCGGGATTCGGCTATGCTGGTTCCGGAGGTGTGGCTGTGGAACCTAAGCGCGTTAGCGAGTCGAGAACGACGATGACGCAACTGGCTTTACCAAACGATGCCAACACTCACGGGTCGGTTCTGGGGGGCAGGGTAATGCACCTGATGGATCTTACCGCGGCCATCGCCGCTTCACGTCATTGCCGTAGACCGGTGGTGACGGTAAGTGTGGATTCAGTGCGTTTCCATTACCCGGTGCATGTGGGGGAAGTGATGCTGATCGAGGCGGTGGTGACTCGAGCCTTTCGGACCTCCCTGGAGATTCAGGTCGCGGTGGAGTCTGAGAACCTTCGGACAGGCTTGCGGCAGAGAACTACGTCAGCATTTCTGACATTTGTGGCCCTGAACGATAGTGGCGAGCCCACAGCGGTGCCTCCTCTGGAGCCCGAAACTGAGGAAGAGAAACGGCGCTTTGAAGCCGCTCTCGAACGTCGAGCACGACGTCTGGCTGCTCGGGAGGAATGAATCTTTATGTTGATCGACAGCGACGCTCTAACCGGTGGTTCTCAGAGCAAATCCGAGCGGTACGAGATCTTGCTTCGGCAGACGGCTGAAGTCTTGCGGGGAGAGCCCGATCCCATCGCTTGGATGGCCACGCTGAGTGCCATGCTTCGCGGGAGCTTCGACTGGTTGTGGGTCGGCTTTTACCGCCGTCTCGGGTCGGATCTCGTAGTCGGTCCGTATCAGGGCTTTCCCGCCTGTTTGCGGATCCATCTGGGACAGGGCGTGTGCGGGACCTCGGCGGAGACGGGAAGAACCATTGTGGTACCGAACGTTCAGGAGTTTCCAGGCCATATCACCTGTGATCCGCGCTCCCGTTCGGAGATCGTGGTGCCGGTGTGGGACGAGAGAGATGAGGTTCGGGCCGTGCTGGATGTGGATTCAGACAAGCCCGGCGCCTTTGATGAAGTTGATCGCGCGGCGCTTGAGACGCTGGTGCAGAAGATGCGAAGCCTGGCGTGGATCGACGAGAACTGACTCGGAAAGTGAAAGCGATGGCCCTGCACGCCGGCTTCCACTCGGTGGGAGTGGCCCGGGCGGGACCGGTGGATCCGGTGCGGTTGGAACGTTGGTTGTCCTTGGGCTACCAGGGGGAGATGCACTACCTGGAGCGCAATCTTGAGAAGCGACTGGATCCTCGCCTTGTCCTCCCCGAGACGCGATCGCTCTTATGTCTGACGTTGGAGTATGGAGCCGAACACCGTACCGAATTCAGTGATCCTCGGATGGGCAGGGTCGCTCGCTATGCCCGAGGGCGAGATTACCACCAAGTCATGGGGAGACGGCTAAAGGCTCTTTGGCGCCGGCTGCAGCTTTGTTTGCCGGGAACCGAGAGCCGGTGGTATGTCGACACCGGACCGGTCTTGGAGAAGTACTGGGCGGCTCAGGCGGGACTGGGCTGGCAGGGCAAGCACAGCAATCTCGTGTCGCGGCAACAAGGGTCCTGGTTTTTTCTGGGGGTCATGCTGCTGACTGCAGAGCTCGAGCCGGATGCTCCCGCGTCCGACTTTTGCGGCACGTGCACCCGCTGTCTGGACGCCTGTCCCACCGGTGCCGTGGTGGCTCCTTACGTGGTGGACTCAAGACGCTGCATATCGTATCTGACCATCGAACTGAAGGAGTCGATAGCCTTGGAGCTACGCGGCGATATGGGGAACTGGATTTTCGGCTGCGATATATGCCAGGAGGTGTGCCCTTGGAATCGTCGGGCAGCCTGGAAAGGGGACCTCGCTTTCGGGGATTCGGGGCGACGT
>JAPXNP010000212.1:0-4413 GCA_033811955.1 Acidobacteriota bacterium | reverse complement strand
GTGGTGGGCGTTATCGGCGATTGTTTTAAGCGTGGCCGTGGCTGTCCAAGCGCAAGATGGTTGTCTGGAGCTGCTGCAGGGGATGGATGTGCCGAAGCGGGTGAAGACGCGGGGAAAACCGAAGTTCATGAGGTGGGAGGACGTAGACAAGATACTCAACGAAGCGGCGGAACGATTGGACGGTTTGGACTGTTCGCTCCGGTTCGAGCAGATCTTTGCCGTAAAGGAGAAAGAAGAGGTCTGGTTTCCGCTGACGAACTCCGTCGTCCGCCTGGTTCCCGAGAAGTCCCTGGTCGGGCTTCCGGTCTTCACGAGAGGCGGCGATGAGCTGGGTCGTTATGAGAGTCGGATCCGCTATGAGCGCGCGGGGGACCTCTATGCCAGCAAGAGTTACACCTTATATTATTTTCAGTATCGTGACTCCGACGGTAAGCTTCACGCCGTAGGAGAGCGCTTGCTCTTGGATGAGTTCGGAGTACCGTGGTCTCAGCTGAAATCTCGGGTAGCATTGCAACCCGAAGAGGGGGAGAGGTGATCAGCCGGGCTGCTCTCTTGCTGCTGCTGGCGGCACTACTGGGAGCAGAGGACAGGTTCGCAGTAGCTCAGGAGACCGATACGTATCGGTTTGCTTATGACCGAGGCAAAGCGGTTGGGGAGGCGGTCGCTCGGGAAGACCGGCTGGCTCATCGGCCGTTCGATTATGCGAGCCGCAAAGAGTACCAGGATGCTCTGGAGGGATTCGACCCGTCACGTCACGATCGCGAGGTCTATCGAGTGGCGTTTCAAAGAGGATTCGAGGACGGGTACGAGGCTGGATATCAACGGCTGGAATCGGGGGGACAGAGCGGGACGCCGTCAGATCGGGCAGAGCAAGTTCAGGGCCGGTTTGAGGGACGCGTGTCGCTTCCCGAGGGTACTGAGCTTCGTCTTCGCCTCCAGGAGTCGCTGAGCAGTGAAAGAAACCAGGCGGGTGACCGATTCCGCTGCGAGGTGATCGAGCCCTTCATGGACGGCGAACGGGTCGTTATCCCCCGTGGAGCCCTGGTGGAGGGTGAGATTGTCGGGCTGAAGCGGGCGGGCCGGATCCGTGGGCGAACGGAGATGACGTTGGCTTTTCATCGGCTTGAGCTTCCGGGCGGAAGGGGAATCCCTTTGGACGCGATGCTGGTCGGTTTGGAAGCGCGGCGCCCGGAAGAGGTGGAAGACAATGGGGGCACCGTGACGGCGCCTTCCGAGCAGGGGAAGGATGCTCGAAAAGTCGGTTTGACTACGGGGATTGGTGCCCTGATCGGCTTGCTTGGTGGAGGTGGGTCCGGAGCTCAGAAGGGTGCCGTCGCTGGAGCTGCAGCGGGTGTGACGGGAGTTTTGGCGACGCGGGGCAGCCCGATATTTCTTCCGGTGGAAACCGAGCTGGTAGTGCGGCTGAAGCGGGAAGTGTCGATCCCGGTCGGAATGCTGCGCGTGGGAGCGAAGTGATCCGTCGGCGTATGCTATCGTGCTAAGGATATGACGCAGCCGTTGGCTTTCCTGCAAGGTGAACTGGAAGCGGTGTTGCGTATGGTACGCCCGTTTCAGGTGCGGGGCGCCCTATTCCTGGAGTTAGGTTTCATACTGGGAGATGATCCTCCCGACTCGGTTCGGCATATCCGAGTTGCTGACAACCTGGTCTATCCCAACCCCAAGCCCGGAGACAAGGTTCGGATGTTGTTTGCTTTGGGCAACGTGCTGCGGGTAATCAAGTCGCAGTGACCCTGCAGAAGGGTCTGCCGGTGCTGTTTCGCCCAACCTTTTTAGAATGAATCTCCAACATCTACTCGAGACCTTGTCGTCAGCGATCCGTTTTGGAGAGTCGTGGCCCGACGGAAAGTGGCCGGTTCGAGGGGGCTTTGAGCCGGCGGCTTTGGAAATCGTGGCGGGAGCGATTCTAACCCAAAACACGCGTTGGGAGAACGTGGAATCGGCCCTGGAGCGTCTTCGCCGAACCTCGTTGACCAGCCCGTTGGTTTTGGCCGACGCTTCGCCGGAGATCTTGGAGGAGGTGATTCGGCCGGCCGGCTTTTACCGCAGGAAAGCGGCGACTCTCCAGAAAGCGGCGCGGTTTTTCGCTGGTCACAACGCGCCACCGACACGGGAAGAGCTGCTCGGCCTCCCCGGAATCGGCCCCGAGACGGCGGACAGCATCTTGTTGTACGCCTTCGGTAAACCCATCTTTGTGGTGGACGCCTATACCCGCAGGTTGTTGACGCGGCTGGGTCTGACCACTCCGAACATGGATTACGAAGCCGTGCGGCGATTCTGCGAGGCGGAACTGCCTTCCGAGCCCGCTTTGTACCAACGATTCCATGCGCTGATCGTGGAACACGGTAAACGGTATTGTTGTCGCCGTCCCAGGTGTGCGGAGTGCCCGCTGGTTTCCTGCTGCGGTTGGGCGGCCTCCGTCGGGATTGTAGGTGACCCGGAGGTTGGACCGAGCGAAAGCCCGACCGGGCGGTAGCAGGTAGCGGTCGATTGCGCGACATGAACGATGCGGGAACTTAGGGAAACCTCAACCTGGAAAGGAAAGCAACGGGGGGACACTCCCTTCGAGCGCACGATTGCAGCATTCCATGTCTTCCCTGAAAGTCCGAGAATCCCGGTAGCCGCCTCACGGATGCCACAACGGTCCGTCGGCGGGTAACTCGAGCTGCGCATCGAACACCTCGGTCGATTTCATCATTTCGTCCCAGGTGACGGCACGACCCGTGTAAGCAGCCATACGGCCCAGGATTGCTGAAAGGTTGCTGGTGATGCTGACCTCCAAAGTGTCGTATAACGGCTTGCCCTCGATCACGCTTCGGTGGAAGTCACGGATGTTGTTTACGGTACCTTCGTGGTAAATCTCGGCGGTGCTCCCTCCATCCCAGGGGTGGTCACCGGAAATGCGTACCGGTCCACCGTAGTGAGAGTCGATCGTACCCTGACTTCCGTAAACCCGGATGCAAAGATCCTCGTAACCCTTCAGATATTGCCCCGAACTGAAATCGACCAAGGCGTCGGGATACCAGTAGGTGACCACGTAGTGATCCCAGCAGTCGCCCACATCCGTGCGTGCCTTGCGTCCTCCCGTCCCCTGTGCCTTGTAGGGGTGAGAGCGAAGGTACCAGTCGGCGACGTCGATCACATGAATGTTCTGTTCGACGATGATGTCTCCGGAGAGCGCAACGTCGAACACCCAGTTCCGCAGGCGGGCCATCGGGCTGTCTCCGCGAGCTTTAGGCTGGAGACGCCCCGCCTGGTAGTACACGTGTCCCAGAACGGGGAAACCGATGTCTCCGTTGTGGACCCGTCGAGCCGCCTCGATAAATAGAGGATGATTACGGGTCTGGAAATCCACCAGGATGCTCAAAGTCCCCTTGGCCCGGCGAGCCGCTTCCAGTAATTTCCGGCAACCTGGAACGTCTACGGCCAGGGGCTTCGAGAGGTACAGATGTTTGCCGGCCTCCACTACCGCTACACCTTGGTCGGGGTGGAAGTACGGTGGGCTCATGACGGCCACCGCGTCGACGTCGTTCGAGAACAGCTCACGAAATCCATCCAATCCGGTATAGCGGCGCTCGGGTGGGACGTTGAATTTGGCCCCGAGCCGATCCACCTGATCCTGGAAATAATCGTGCAGCGCTACGATCTTTGATCCGGTGAACTGCAAGAACCGTTCGCCCACGAACTCTCCCCGGTGACCGCAACCGGTGACGGCCAGCTGAAGTTGACTGTTGGCCTGAGAACCGAGAGCCCGGGCGGCCGGCATGACGGCAAGCCCCGCTCCGGTGCTTCGAAGTACTTGACGGCGGGTCAATGTTGTCATTTCTCCCCTCTAGTCGTTTGGGACGTTTACACCGATTCTCGCTCGATTTTGGTACTTGTCAACACCTGGAGAAATATCGAAAGGAGCCACAATAGGAGCTCACAGACTTGGGCTCTATTCGTGCGATTTGCGGAATTTGCGCCATCCGCGCGAATTGCGTTCTCCGGTGACCGCCCCCCTACAAAGCCATTGATCCCGCAGGCATCGCTCGGTCCCAAAGACCATCCCATGCCGGTCCCTGAGCCAAATTCTTATGAGCCCCTCAGCCTTGCAGTCCGAGTGAGTCTTCGCACCGTGCAGCTGGAAGCGAACTGCTTGGGCGGTGATTCGATTCCGGCGGCAAATCCTCTTTTTGTGACTCCGATAACATATACCGGTCCAGGTGATCCCTGTATCCTGAAGGGCTAAAGCGATTGTTCACGCTTCCAGCATGGTTGCATCCGTTCGAAGCTGGAGCGAAGAGCAACTGGTGGCGTCCTCGAATCGGGACGGCGCACGCTTTTGCTGTTTGTAGGCAATGGGGATTTACCCGTGTCCACGGGTCTATCGGGTCAAGGTTTCGAGGCGATGAG
>JAPXNP010000211.1:0-4429 GCA_033811955.1 Acidobacteriota bacterium | reverse complement strand
TTCCCGCGTACGTTCGTTCACGGAAACCAGCATGACGTTCATCAGACCTACGCCGCCGATTCCCAGCGTGATGATTCCCATGATGAGAAGGAACGCTTTCGTGCCCACAGTAATCGTTCCGATGATCTCTTGCATGTACTTCCACCGCATGGGAGATACGGCTTTCTCGTCACGGGGATCAAACCGGTGATTCCTGGCCAGAATCCTCGCAACCTGAGACCAGGCCTGATCATCGAAGGTGGGATTTGCCGATTGGTAAACCAGGACGCTCAGGTAGCGGGTCTGCGTCAAAGCGGCCATGGCGGTGTGGGGGATGAAGAGGCAGCGGTCGTCAGGTTGGAAATAGTTGGAAAGGGCGACCTTCTTTTGCAAGACACCTATCACCGTGAAACTCAATCCGTTGATGCGCACTTCCTCCCCGACGGCGGGCATCTCGGATAAGAGCTTTTTCTTAATGTCGTAGCCCAAGACCGCCACCCGGCGAGCCTGGCGAACATCTTCCGCGGAGATCGTCCTGCCCTCCAACAAATAGTGTCCCCGCATTTCGCCGTAGTCCTGGTTCACACCTCGGACGCCCGTCGTTGTCACCCGCCATCGGCTTTTGACGGGGTAGATACGAAAGATCTCCGGACTGACGCGGCTGACCAAGGGACAATTGGCGCGAATGTCTTCCACGTCTTTCAGTTCCAGCTGAATGGACCGGCCCGCCCGCTGTCCCCCCGCCTGGAGGCTCGTCTGCCCGTTCCAAATCACAGTGACATTCTTGCCGTAGTGGGCCATGCCCAAGTCAAGGGCATGTTGGAATCCGTCTCCGTAAGCGAATAAAAGAACAAAGCAGGCTACGCCCCATCCCATGCCGCTCAGAGTGAGAATCGTTCGGGTTGTACTCCGCCACAGGCTTTCCCAAGCTTGTCGGAAAATCTCGAGGGACACTTTGTTTGTCTTTCCTTCCTCAATTCGGTCTCAGTTCGGCTCGAAGCGCAATGCCTCGACGGGGTCCATCCGGGCCGCCTGCCAGGCGGGATACACGGCGGCTGCCAGAGCCACCAGCGCCAAAGCGGTTGCGGCTCCACCGGCGATCCAGGGGGATACGATCATGCCGGCAAACAGTACGGACTGAACGGGAAGCCGGTTGACCACGGCACACAGCCCGAGACCTACCGCCAAGCCGGTTCCGCCGGCCAGGCCGCTGATGGTCAGCGATTCGAGGAGGAATTGCGTCAGAATGTCCCTCCGCCGCGCCCCCACGGCTCGACGAATCCCGATCTCCGCAACGCGTTCGCGAACCGCCACCAGCATGATGTTCAGGACCCCCAACGCTCCCAGCGTGAGAGTGACCAAACCGACGACGCCGAGAAAGATCTGCAAGGACCGCATCATGAGATCCAGCATTTCCATGCTGCGACCCGTGTTCCAGATCGCCAAGGCGTCTTCGTCTTCCGGGTCGAAGAAGCGGTGACGACCGAGGATTCTCCGAACCTCCGTTTCCGCCTCCTCATACAAATCGTGCCGGAGCGGAGCGGCGATCAAGTTGTTGACCCAGAAGGGCGACACACTGGGATCGGGATTGGGGAAAAGCCGCCGCATCGTTTGATAAGGGATAAAGATCGAGCTGTGGTCCTGCCCCCAATAGTTGCTGTTCAGCTCCTTGTAGGACATCAATCCGATCACGGTGAAGGGATAGCCCTCGATCCGGACGGTTTCTCCCACCGAGATTTTGTCGTTGAAGAGCTGCTTGTTGACCTCGGATCCGATGACACATACCAGCCGTCCCTCGGCACAGTCGGCCGGGTTGATCAGGCGCCCGTGAGCGATTTCGATGGTTCGCATCTCCTGGTATTCCGGCAGGACTCCGCGGATCGCGAAAGTTCCGTAATTGAGAGGGGTCCGGGCCACCAGATCGTCTCGGATCAACTCGGGGCTGACGGCCTTGAGAAGACGGGCTTCCCGCTGCAGGATTTCATAGTCTTCGTAGCGCAGCGGGATCCACCGCCCGGCCTGGAACCCTTCGTATTGGACGGAGGTACGTCCGCCCCAAATGATCAAAATGTCCTGGCCGAGTTTACGGAAGCTCTCGTACTGAGCGACGCGGAAGCCTTCCCCGGTGGCGGTGAGCAGGATCAAGGACAGCACACCCCACGTGATCCCGAACATGCTGAGGAAGCTCCGCAACTTGTTGGCGCGCAATGTGGTCAGGACTTGTCCGAACGTATTCCAGCCCATTCGAAGGCTCCTCTTCCGTCAGGGGCCAAAGACAGGATCAGATCAATCCCCGTGCGTTCTGCTTGACGACTTTGTCCCCTTCCGCCAACCCGGATTGGACCTCGGTGCGGGTTCCGTCGCCGGCGCCGAGCTCAATGGAAACCCGCCGCTTCTGCTCCGGCGCCGTAGGATCGTAGAGCTCCACGAAGGCGGCTCGGTTTTCACCGTAGATGATGGTGCTTTCCGGGATAACGAGGACGTTCTTGCGTTCTTCGATGATGATTTCGGCGTTGGCGGTCAGGTTGGCCCTCAGCTTGTGCTCCGGATCCTCCAGGCTGACACGGGCCTCGAAGCCGATCACGTTGTCCTTCTCTTCGCCGAGCGGAGCGATTCGCTCAATCTGTCCGGGGAAGGACTGGTCACGATAGGCGTCCACCCGGACCCGGGCCGGCTGGCCTACAAAGACATTCCCGATATCCGTCTCGTCCACGCGGCCTTCGAAGTAGACCTCCCGCATGTCCCCCAGGGTGAGAATCAGAGTGGCCTGGGAACCGAGCTGCAAGATCGAGGAGACGGCGTCACCCACTTCCACGTGTCGCTTCAAAACCATTGCCGTGACCGGCGACCGAATTGTGGCGTACCGTAGGTTTTCCTCGGCTCGATCCAGGGCGGCCTGGGCCTGGGAGAGCTCGGCCTGCACCCGCGTCACGGCTTTCTCGGCGGCTTCAATGCGGGCATCCTGCATCAGCAGTTCCGATTGCAAGCCGGCCAACTGGAAACGAGCGTCCTCGAGTTCCCGCTCCCGCTCGTCCAGCTGGGCGTGAGGGATTAGTTGCTCCTCAAAGAGGCGCTGGAACCGCTCCAGCTGGCGACGGTGGAAAGCCACCTTGTCCTCCAGGTTCCCGAGGTCCATCTGCAGCTTCTCGCGCATGCGAAGTGTCGAATGGTATTCGGCTCGGGCTTCTTCCAGGCGGGCGGATACAGCTTCGAGGTTGGCACGAGACTCGCGGACTTGCGCTTCCAAGAGTTCCCGATCCAGCTCGACGAGAATCCGACCTTCCTCCACGAGATCACCCTCCTCTACCAAGATTCGTTTTACGATACCGGCGGCTTTCGACTTGATCTCAACCTCGGTGGCGGGAACAATGGATCCGGTGGCCACCACCGTCAGAGTGAGATCGGAGCGTTCTACCGGCACCAGATTGTCCTCGGGTAGCGCGGCTTTCGATCCGGTGAGGTTGCCCAGGAAGAAATATCCGACGACCAAAGCCGCCGCAAGGAGGGTTGTACCAACCAGCCAGCGTGTTTTACGAGTTCTTTTGTTCATAGTCATTTTTGTCTGTCGCCCCTCGTGGTTCAGTCAGTAGTACGGAAGTAGGGCCGTCCAGGTTCACCCGCCGACACAATTCGGGTACAAGGGAATGGATTTCGGTCTCTTGCCGGTGGTTGACCCGGTCGGGAGCTTGGAGGTGAAGGATGTACAGTTCGACAGTGCAGCTCATGTATCGGGAAGAATTGGACAATATCCGGAGTTCGGGATTGTTCAAAGAGGAAAGAGTCTTGCAATCTCCGCAAGGTCCGCGGGTGGGGACGGACCGGGGAGAATTCATCAATTTCTGCGCCAACAACTATCTGGGTATGGCCAACGACCCGGAGGTGGTGGCAGCGGCTCGTCGAGCCCTGGACCAACGGGGCTTCGGGATGGCTTCGGTCCGGTTCATCTGCGGCACCCAGGATCTGCATAAGCAGCTGGAGCGGAAGATCAGCGAGTTCTTCGGTACGGAAGACGCCATTCTTTACTCGTCTTGTTTCGACGCCAACGGCGGGCTCTTTGAGACCCTTCTCGGACCTGAGGACGCCGTGGTCAGTGACGCCTTGAATCATGCCAGCATCATCGACGGAATCCGCCTTTGCAAGGCTCGTCGACTGATCTATCGACATGCGGATATGGATGAGCTGCAGGACTGCCTCGAGCAAGCACGGGAGGCCAGGATCCGCGTGATCGCCACCGACGGGGTGTTCAGTATGCAGGGGGATTTTGCTCCTCTGCCGAGGATTTGCGAGCTGGCGGAACGTTACGATGCTCTGGTGATGATCGACGACTGTCACGCTACGGGCTTCATTGGTGAAACGGGGCGCGGAACGCCGGAGTATTTCGGAGTGCAGGGACGTGTCGACATCATCACCGGGACTCTGGGAAAGGCGGTCGGAGGGGCCTCCGGAGGCT
>JAPXNP010000210.1:0-4436 GCA_033811955.1 Acidobacteriota bacterium | reverse complement strand
CACCTCGGGGTCCCGATCATGAAGACGATGAGCACCTGAGTCATAACGATGCGTACCGTAGGTAAAGGTACGACACAACCCCCCGGCTTCCGATTCTTTCTCGAGCACCACGGCCGACAGCCCATGTTTGCGGGCATAGTAAGCCGAAGCCAAACCTGCCGGCCCTCCGCCCAGAACCACGACTTCGTCGAACCCGCCTCTCGATATCACGGGTTGGTGATTATCAGCCATCTCAGTTCACTAAGCTATCCGGCTTTCGGTCGGTGCGACCGACTCAAGGAGAGCTGCAGCGGGAAGCCTCGGCCGGCAAATCGCCCCACCGAGACGCCGACCGGTCCGCCCCATTGGCGCCAAGTCGAAGCGCTGAGTCGCCCCTTCCCCTTGATCGGCAAACTTCTTGTTGAGCCCCTCCACAGGGAAAAACCTCTCACCTCGCTTCACGGACCTCGGCCTCGCCGGGGCTTGCAGCCAAGGCACTCACTTGGCAGAGGCTGATGAAAGGACGAATCTTTCCCGAGGGATCCCGCTGAAGCTCTTCCCGCCGGACTCGTGTGCTCTCCACATGCATCGACGGACCCACCATGTCCCGGGTCAGCTGGGCCAAACGCATAGCACCCTCGGAAGAGCCGGGCATGTTTCCCATCCATCGGATTTCGAGCCTATCCGGAGCCGTCTGTATAAACTGAACCGCATCCACTCCCTCGACCAGCTCGGGCAAAAAGAAGAGGCCGGTGACATATCGCCCATCCGGCGTCTGCAAAACGTCTTGACTTCTGCCAAGAATTCTCCAGATCAAAGGAAAGGAGCGACCGCACCGACAGGGTCCGGAAGACTCCCGAAACTCTACCTCGTCCCCCACGTCATATCGGAGCAGCGGCATAGCCATGTTATGGAGGGTCGTCCCCACGATCCTGCCCCGGGCCACATTCGTTCTCGGATCCACCGCGACGTTCTCCAACTGCAGGAGTCCGTAATCCGTATTGACGTGGTACCCACCTTCGGGACACTCGCTAACCGCCACCGTTCGCTCCATGTGACCAAATGAGTCGAGTACCGGGCAGCCGAAGAACCGGGTCAGGGCTTTACGCCCATGCGACAACAAGATCTCTCCCGTCGAGAACACACAATCCAAAGAAAATGGACGGATTTCGGCTTCTTCAAGCGCCAGAACGAAGTACTGCAGAGCCCCCGCCAAGCCATGAAGAAACTTGATCTTGAGCCGCTGCATTATCTCGGCCATTTTGGCGGCGTTCACAGGATCGAGCAAAAGCCCATTCAGCACCAGCCGTCGCAAATGAGGCTGATATACGTAGGGAAGACGTGCTTTGTGGGGCCGGATGAGGAAAAAATGGCCGCTGATCTCCGCGAATCGATCGCCCAAGCGGTAGCCGCCCCAGCCCCAGTGCCTCCAGTAGTACACGAACTCCAAGGTGTTTGCGCCCGCATCCAAGAGAAACCGCACCGGTTCTCCCGAAGTACCGCTGGTTCGATAAACCCTCGCATGATAGCGGGCCGCGTCCCGGGCGGTAAGAGCTCCATACTGGGCGCGGAGCGTCTCCTTTCGGAGCAGAGGTAGCTTGCGCAGGTCCTCGGGACTTTGGAAGTCCCTTCGGTGCAGACCCCGCTCCGCCGCGAGTTGCTGATAGTAAGGTACGGCGTTGAACGCTTGATCAAGTGTCCTCTCGAGAAGCCCCTCCTGGTACTTGCGCACTTCGGAGAGCGGCAGCCACTGATTCCTTTCGAACCTCCGATGCAGGCGCAAGATCTGCCGGGGATGGAAGAAGTCCCTAACACGAAAGTCTATTGACATGCTGGGCTGTCTCCATCCCGGCAATCCGTAGGAGAGAAAGAAGTGGCGAGTCGAACGAATTCCGCCCCATGATTAAAAAAAGAGAAAGTCTCATCTGTGATCTGAAAAACCCCCGCACCTGCCGCTATTGTAACGCGAAGCATGCAAGGCAAACGAAGCCGCACTTGTCGACTCGCAGATACCCCTTTATTCTGACTCCTGCGGGCATGATCATCCACGAACCTATGACCGTGTTGACGAATCTGGTGCTCTGTTTGGCAGGGATCGCAGGCGCCTGGCGGGTGGGCCGTATGCCTTGCCCCAGGGGGAGAAGGCTTTGGTCACTCGGCCTGTGGTCGGTGTCCGTCGCAGCCCTGGTAGGCGCTTTCTTCCACGGCCTCGGGCCATGCATCTCCCCGGTTACCAGACAGATGTTGTGGAGCACTCTGATCCTGGCCTCAGGATTTGCGGGAGGATTCTGGATCGGGGGCGTAATAGTGAGCCGTGTTTCCAAGGTTCGTAGAGAGCTTCGGCTGGGGCTGGCCTTTTTGGCAGGCGGCGCGATACTGCTGGCCGGGGGATGGGATGTGCACCCCAACCTCAACCAGAACGACCTATTTCATCTGGCACTTCTCCCTACCCTGTTCTTTTGGGCGCAAGCCGGTAAACAATTCGAGGATCGATAACGAATCCACAGAACGGAGCGACCATTGCCCACTCGACGGAGGAACTCATGAGCCGAAGATCTCACCGGAAGCGCGCTCGCATTCAACCCGGTTCCCCTCCAGGATTGCTCACCGCTCCGGAAGGGGCTGAGCCGACGCGGATTTACCGGCTGCTTTTTGATGCCGACAAACTCGAAGAGTCGGAACTTGCCCGGGCCGAGCTCGACAAGATCAGAGTCCCCATTCCCGCAAGAACGTTGTGGCTAAGGATTGTGGGACTGCGCGACACCGAAACTCTGAGGGTTCTGGGGTCGACGTTCCACCTCCATCCGCTGACCCTGGAGGACATTCTTTACCCCGACCATCGACCAAAGGTGGAGTTTGCGCCCGACTATCTGTTTTTCATTCTTCGGGTTCCCGACGGGCCTTCGCCGGGCGAGAAGCATGGGACCGTCCTCGAGCAGGTTAGCCTGGTGTTGCGAGAGGGCTGCGTGCTGAGTTTTGAAGCACGAGACACCGGTTTTCTGGCGCCGGTTTACGAGCGCCTCGCCGGCGGCCGTACAAGGATCCGGTCGGCGGGGGCCGACTATCTCTTCTATGCTCTGAGTGATGCTTTGGTCGACCGCTATTTCCTGACCTTAGAGGAGGTCGGCGAGAGCCTCGACCAACTTGAGGAGCAGGTCTTGACCGATCCCGAGCAAACGGTGATCCAAGATCTCCAGGGAGTCAAGCAGCAACTGACCGCATTACGAAAAGGGCTGTGGCCGTTGCGCGAGGCGGTTGGACGCTTGGCACGGGATGCGCATCCTCTGATCACGCCGGAAGTTCGGATTTACCTGCACGACGTATACGACCATGCCGTTCAGGCCCTGGAGACGGTTGAGACCCTTCGCGACACGGACTCGGCGCTCCTCGAAATCTATCTCAGCCTTATCAGTCAAAGGATGAACGAGGTTATGAAGGTTTTGACCATCATCGCCACGATTTTCATACCCTTGACGTTCATCGTGGGCGTGTATGGAATGAACTTCGACTACATGCCCGAACTGCACTATCGGTGGGCCTATCCATTGGTTTGGGTGGTAATGCTGCTCGTGGCCGCAGGCATGCTCTGGTACTTCCGACGCAAACGGTGGTTGTAAGGATTACGGGATTGGAATCTGCGTCGGACCACGAACTCTTTCATTACCTGACGATCGTAACGGTCCGTGTTATGTTGGGAGGGAAAGCACAAGGATGAGAATAGTCATCACCGGAGTGAGCGGCCAGCTCGGCAGTGAGCTCGTGCGGACGGCCCCAAAACACTGGCAGGTGACAGGAGTTGATCTGCCCCACTGGGACGTTACTGAACCGTCTGCGGAAGACGAGATACTTCGGCGACGGCCGCACCTGGTTCTCAACGCGGCCGCCTATACGGCGGTGGATCGGGCGGAAGAAGATCGGGAGACCGCCTACGCCGTCAACGCCGCGGGAGCCGCCCGGGTGGCCGGCGCCTGTCGCCGTGTCGGAGCTCGTCTCGTCCATCTCTCCACCGATTTTGTCTTCGATGGTACCCAGGGACGTCCTTATCGCCCCGACGACACTCCTAAACCGTTGAATGTATACGGCGCCTCGAAGCTGGAGGGAGAGAAGGTGGTCAGGGAGATTCTGGGGGAGGGAGTGCGCATCGTCCGGACCTCCTGGCTATACTCCCGCTTCGGGCGAAATTTCGTACTGACAATGCTTTCCTTGCTGCGTGATCGACCGCAGGTAAAGGTGGTAACCGACCAGGTGGGCACACCTACTTGGGCCGGCGACCTGGCGCGAGCCCTCTGGCGCTTGGCGGAGCTGGATTGGGACGACATAGGTTCGGTCTTGCATTGGAGTGATGCAGGGGTAGCCTCCTGGTACGACTTTGCGCTCGCGATTCAGGAGGAAGCTACCGAACGGGGTTTGCTCGCTGACCGCTCAACTCTCATTCCTATCTCAACAGCGGATTACCC
>JAPXNP010000209.1:0-4493 GCA_033811955.1 Acidobacteriota bacterium | reverse complement strand
CCGCAGTCGCTGCTTGGGCGGTTGTTGTCGGCTCATCCGGACATCGACCTTGTCATCACGACGGAGAAGCGGTTTGTGAAATACGAACCCGTTTATGTGGGTCGTACCTTGCTTCTTTCCTCCATCGAGCGGGGGCGCTTCCTCGGCGACTTGAAGATTTCGTTCGATGAGGAGGGAAAACCCGCCGCGGTCGACGTGAGCTTTGTGGAAATGAAGGTCGGCATACCGGAGGAGCCGGAGTTACTGCGGGAGCAGCGGATTCTTCATGAACTCCTGCAATAGGACAGCTTGCGCAGGAGGACTCGCAACATGCGTCGTTGCTGCTTGTGATGTCCGTGTTGAGCCTCCAGGTTCACATAGGGGATTCCCAGTCGGGCGGCCAGTACCGACAAGGAGCCGTCGTCGGTCACCGAACGGTTGTTTTGAAGGACGACATTGAATCCTTCGGCTTGAAACGTCTCGAACCATTCTCGAGTGGTGACGAAGAAAAAGTCGTCGGGATCGGCGCCCGGCGCCAGGAATACCTCCTCCGCATCCTGTTCTAGTTCGCCGCCGGGAAGGTAGTCGGTTACCGAATAACCGCCGTCCCCGTTGTTGTGAAGCGTGATGATCACGCCGCTTCGGTCGAGGCCGTAACTCCGCATAAGGTGTCGAGCGAAAGCCAGGGCCGCCTCCGCGGCGGCGGGGTCCGGACGGCTGTATCGCTCGAGGGTGGCCCGGCAGCCGGCGGGCGTAAAGATGCGATTGGGATCGACCGCGTACTCCTTTCCTTCGATCTGGAAGCGGATCAGTCGCTCTCCCGAGTGGCGCAATTTCACGATTTCTCCCCCGACGCGGCGGATCACATCCAGCGCCGCCTGCACGGAAGTCTGTTCATCCTCGTGAAGATTCACCAGGAGACAACCTCCGCCGGGCACGCGGTAGGCGACGGTCTCGACATAGCTGTCGCCGAGGGGTTGCCGGACGGAAACTTCGTGGAAGGGACGCGGGGCGCAGGTTGCCGTCCACAGCACCGAAGCGAGGAGCAGGACGCGGTTCCTCATAGGCGGAAGTTTACCGGAGACGGGAGGTCCACTCTACGATGCCGGGGACCGCCTCCGCGTCAAGTCTCCGCGTCAAGTCGGGCGGCGGCAAACCAAAAACGGTATCCCCGTAACACCTCGGGCCGGCTGTCCCGGTGAGTCAGAATTGGTTCTCGAAGTGGTCGGGCGGAGGTGTGCGCCGGCGCTGCCAGGATGGCACGGTGCAAGCTTTGTGGGAAAAGAGGCGCCGGACGATGCCCATGGGTGTAAGAACTAGGAAATAGACTAGGCTCAGCAAAACCGCCGAATTGAAGCGGCCGAAGCCTCGGGCGAACCGCCGAAAAGCTTCTCCGCAGACTTTCAGAAACCGGCGAGCTCCTAGTCTCACGCTTCCTTCTCCAGACCGGTAGGCTGAGCATCCTTCCAAAGCAGAAACGGACCCATGACGAGCAGGTCCAGGCGGGTTCGCATGAAGCAGCGAAAGGCGTCGATCGGGGATTCGACGATCGGTTCCCCGCGAACATTAAAGCTCGTGTTCAAAAGTACCGGGCAGCCGGTTCGCTGGGCGAAGGTCTCGAGAAGATCGTAAAAGAGCGGGTTTGACCGCCTCGCCACCGTTTGAATGCGGGCGGAACCGTCCACGTGCGTAACCGCCGGAATCTGAGACCGCTTTCCCGGTCGAACCGGTGCCACGATCAGCATGTAGGGACTGGGCCGGTCGATATCGAACCAGTCGGAGACGGCTTCCTCTAGGACCGCCGGAGCGAAGGGACGAAAGGACTCTCTGTACTTTATCCGCAGGTTCACTTCATCGAGCATTTCCTTCCGTCGCGGGTCGGCCAGAATGCTTCGGTTGCCGAGGGCTCGCGGTCCGTACTCCATGCGTCCCTGAAACCAGCCGACAATTTTGCCGGCGGCCAGGGAAGATGCGGTCTCCTCAATCACCGATTCGGAAGAGCGCCGCTCATAGACCGCTCCCATTCGGCGCAGCATGGCTTCGATCTCCGCTTCGCTGTATGACGTACCCAGCAAAGACCCCTGTTGCCGGTCGCGGTTTCCGCCGGTGGACGGGCGCTCCCTATCGAGAAAGCGGTGCCAAACCGCAAGAGCTGCGCCCAAAGCGCCTCCTGCGTCGCCGGAAGCAGGCTGTATCCAGACGTCTTTGAAAGGGCTTTCCCTGAGGATGCGACCGTTGGCCACACAGTTGAGGGCGACACCCCCCGACAAGCAAAGACAGGATTCTCCGGTGTACTCATGGAGGCGGCGCGCAGTTCGGAGAACGGCTTCCTCGGTTACTCGCTGGATGGACGCAGCCAAGTCGCGATGAAAGGTTTCCAAAGGTTCCTCGGGCTTGCGCGGCGGACGTCCCCAAAGCCGGCAGAAGCGCTCTGAGGCCATCTTGAGTCCGGTTTCGAACTCGAAGTACGACGGATTCAGCCGAAACGCTCCGTCGGGTGCCAACTCGATTAGTTCGTCCAAGATGCGCTGCGCGTACCGAGGTTGACCATAGGGAGCCAGGCCCATAACTTTGTATTCGTCCGAGTTCACTTTGAAGCCTAGGTAGTAGGTAAACGTTGCGTACAGCAAGCCCAGGGAGTCGGGAAACCGGATCTCTTCCTCCAAGGCGATGCGGTGATCTTCGCCTCTTCCCAGCGCGGTGGTGGTCCACTCTCCTACGCCGTCTACGGTGAGGATGGCGGCCCGCCGGAAAGGAGAAGGGTAAAAGGCGGAGGCGGCGTGGGCTTCATGGTGTTCGGAGAAAAACAACGGTCCGTCGTAGTCGAGCTCCTTCTGGAGGTTGTCCTTTGTCCAGAGTTTATCCTTAAGCCATACCGGCAGGGCCTTTAGGAAAGACCGCCAGCTGTAGGGACTGTTTCGGAGATGGGTTTCGAGGATCCTTTCGAATTTCAGGAAGGGCTTCTCATAGAACACCACGAAATCGACCTCGGAGATTCGGCAAGCGCCGAGGTTGAGGCAAGCCGAGATCGCACGGCGAGGAAAGCCGGAATCGTGTTTGCGTCGGCTGAAGCGCTCTTCTTGAAGGGCGGCGACGATTTCACCGTCGGCCAGGAGCACGGCGGCGCTGTCATGGTAGAAAGCCGAAATTCCCAGAATCCGGGTCACGGTCGCCTTGTCTCCCCTTGAAGCGGTTCACATGATTGCTCGAAGACATCGCTGGAGGCGAGGTCTTCCCGTAAGCGCCCGGCAAGGACTTCGCCCACGACGCGGTTTCCCTCCACGGTCAGGTGGGCGAAATCGAAGTAAAGTTGGGCCCCTCCCGCTTCTTCCAAAAACGGCGCCAGGTCGACGGCCGGGATTCTCTGCCGGGCGGACCAGCCGAGCAACCTGCGGTGGGCCGCCTCCGCCTCTTCGGTGAAACTTCCAGCCGATTCGAAGATATAGCGCGCCGGCGAAACAAGAAGCAGAAAACCAATGCTGTTTTCCCGGCACAGGCGGTACATCGCCGCCAGCGAAGCCTCGAGGCGACGCCATCCTTCCTCCAACCGGCGGCGGGTCAGGAGCCCCGCGTCGAATCCTAATGAGTAATACGCCGGGTGGGCGGGACCGGTCAACAAACCCAAGCGCCGGCCCAGGTAGAGCCCCCGTCGAGCCAGCTGTGTGTATAGGTAGGTCCGCTCCCACCAGGCGCCGCGGGTCGCATAGGTTCCCAACAGGGCTCCGTCCCAGCTCGTCACATAACGGCCGCCGACGACTCGTGCAGGGCCGCCCTCCATCTCGCCGTCCCATCGCAACAGGGCCTCGTCGCTTACATCGTTGAGAACTTCCGTAGCGACAACCACGTACCTGGGACAGAGTCGCAGACCTTCTTTCTGCAACCAGACGGCGTAGGATGAAGGGCTGTAGCCTAATCCGCCGGCATTGATGACATGTAGGCCGGGCGAGTCCAAGATGCGCTCCGCCACCTTGCTGTAATGAGCTTCCGCCGGCACTCCCAGTCCGAAAGCGATGGAATCTCCGAGGGAAAACACTCGAACTTCGCCTTCTTGAGGCTCCTCGGCTAGATCCGGTTCGTCACGGAACCCCAAATTGTTGGTCCGAAACGGGATGTTCCAGAAAACTCCGGAATAGTGGGGCCGGTAACGGACCGGCAGATCCGAGCCGGCCATGACGTGGTCCCGAGATTCCTCGGCTTGCCAGTGAGCCCAAGCACACAAGCCGGCCTCCGCCAGCAGCAGGACGACCAGGCCGCAGGCGGCGAAGAACAAAAGACTGAGAAGCACCATCCTCCAGCGCATGTTCATGACGGCCGTCGCGCGATCATGGTAAAGAAACCTCCTTCCCGGTCGAATCGAAAAGCGGTCAACACTTCTTTCAGTCGCCTTTCCACCGGACCGGCCGGCGTCTGGGGATCGAAGAGATCTCCATCTTCCAGAGGCGTGTCGAAAAATCTCCGCGCCGGGATCGTCCGTATGAGCTCGAGGTCGGCCTGTTCCATCCAATCGGCAACCT
>JAPXNP010000208.1:0-4509 GCA_033811955.1 Acidobacteriota bacterium | reverse complement strand
GACCAAGAGAGCTCCGAGCGCGGCACCGATCATTTGGCCCAGCAAGTACGTAGGCACACTGTGCCAAGGGAACGCACCGCTTGCCGCCAGTCCGACGGTGACCGCCGGGTTGATGTGGGCGCCGCTGATGCGACCTACCGCGTAAACCGCAAGAGCGACGGCGAGTCCCCATCCGGTCGTGATTACGATCCAGCCGCCGCCCTGGGCCTTGGAGCGGGCCAAGTTCGTGTTGGCGACGCTGCCGTTGCCGATTACAATCAGAATTGCCGTTCCCACGACCTCTGCCAGAAACTCATCCATAGGGATTCCTCCTGCCGCCGGAATGCTATATGTCGGGTCTGACCTGTGAGCCGGATCTTCTGAGACGGGTCCGATCCGAGCGGGGACCTCGCTTGTCGGCCTGGATCAGGACTTCTGCCGTTTGTAGGATGAAGGAGTCGGCTCCGCCAGAGCGGTGAAGCTACGAGACAGAGCAAGCGGGAGCGCTGTCGCCGACTCGTGAAGTCATCGGGTTCGAAAAGGAGCCCGTTCTTAGGTTGAAACGAGCACCGAATTGGTAGGCCACCTTCGGCTTGACCTTGACATGATAAGCCTGGAACCTGAAAATCCTGGCCTGTGCCCATTCTTTGCCGGACACTCGATGGACCGCCAGGGAAGATTCCGCCTTCTGCCGGCTTCAGATACTATTCCAGTCCGAGGATCCTGCTTTCGTGCGAGCGGTTCCGACCGGAGGGAAGGGAAGACCGCAAGGTTTTGCGATGCCAAGAGGGTGCGGCTTGATGCCGCCGTTGCCTTCTGTACGGATCGGCCTTCGGGCTTTCCAGGTTCGCCGGTGGCGGCGATCGACGTGGGAAACCGGGCTCTCCCGCGATCTCCGGATCCGATCCTGTGCCGAATGAAAGCGCCGGAATTGATGCGACGTAAGTTGCTTAAGTTATAGCCGTTGATTTGGTTGCCACACGAAACTGTGTGAAGGGAGACCACCATGCCGAGCTTATTTCACAGTTGTCGGGACTTCACTGCAAGGGGAGTCCTTTCCGTCCTTTTACTGTCCACTTTCGCGGTCTATGGAACTGTTTTCGGTCGAGATGGGGACCTGCGACTCAACGAGCTGGAGTACTTCGAGAAGGTCGGCCTGAACGTTGTTGTCTTTAGCAACGAGTACAACGGTATGTTCTTCGACGAGAAGACGGCCGGCATTGAATTGATCCACCACGGCGTTCGGACGGCCACCGGAGGAGCGGTGCGGCTGAAGCCCACCCCTGAACAGTGGGACCAGATTCCGAAACTGATGGAACGGAAGGTGGATCGAGAGAATAACCGGATTGAGGTGGTTCTGCGCTACGAGGACTTCGATTTCGACTCCAGGGTGGTGGTTGAACCCAAAGCCGACGGCTTCGAAGTCACCGTGCTGCTTGACGAGCCTTTGCCGGCTCGGCTCGAGGGGCGTACCGGGTTTAACCTGGAATTCTTGCCGTCGGCATATTTCGAAAAGACCTACCTGGTGGACGGCAAACCGGGAATCTTTCCCTTGTATCCGTCCGGGCCCATGTCGGTTCTGCCGGCCGAAACACAAATCCCTCAGTTTGGGGGGCATTCCACCTTCGACGACCGGGGACGGGGGGAGTACGTAGAACCTCGTCCGATCGAGGTGGGCAGGAAGTTGATCTTGGCTCCGGAAGATCCAGAACGGCGGGTGGAGATCGAGTCTGAAGGTGCGGATCTGATGTTGTTCGACGGGAGGAATGTGGCCCAAAACGGATGGTTTGTCGTCCGCACGTTGATTCCGGCGCAAAGCACGGGGCGCGTGGTGCAATGGCATGTGAAACCCCACACGATTGCCGGGTGGAAGCGGTCTCCCGTCATCGCTTTCTCGCAAGTCGGCTACCACCCCGGCCAAAAGAAGGTGGCCGTGATTGAACTGGACCGGAACGATACGCCTCTTGTAACGGCGTCTCTGTTCGAAGTCACACCCACCGGTGAACCCGTTGAGAAGTTTACGGCGGACGTTCAGCCGTGGGGGCGATACTTGCGGTACACCTATGCCACGTTTGACTTCAGCGACGTCCGTGACATCGGGCTGTATTACCTGAAGTACGGTGACCAGAGAACGAATGTTTTCCCCATCCATCCGGACGTATACCGGAACATTTGGCAACAGACCCTCGACGTATGGTTCCCGGTGCAGATGGATCATATGTTCGTCAACGAGGCTTACCGGGTGTGGCATGGGACGGCCCATTTGGACGACGCCCGTCAGGCGCCGGTGAATCACCAGCATTTTGACGGCTATAGGATGGGGCCGTCCACGGACTCTCCGTATGAGCCGGGAGAGCGTGTTCCGGGGCTGAACGTTGGAGGGTGGTTCGACGCCGGGGACTATGACATCAGGACCGGTTCCCATACCGCGACGGTCATGTACCTGGCGGAGACTTGGGAGCACTTCAAGCCCAAGAGGGACGAAACCCTGGTGGATCAGGCCCTGCGATACGTCGACATTCACCATCCGGACGGGAAGCCCGATCTGCTGCAGCAGATTGAACACGGAGCGCTTCAGCTGGTCGCTCAACACCGGGCGTTCGGCCGGGCGATCGCCGGGATTATCGTCCCGGAACTTCACCAGTATCACCACTTGGGTGACGGTGTAACCCAGACCGACGGCCGAATCTACGATCCGAACCTGGAACGGTATCAGGTGGAAGGCACGAGAAGCGGTACGCCGGACGATCGATGGGTATTTACGAACAAGTCCGCGGCGACGAACTATCTTTCAGTGGCCGCCCTGGCCGCCGCCGGACGGGCACTGCGGGGCTACAACGACCCGCTGGCCGACGAGTGTCTCGACCGGGCGCGCAAAGCTTGGGAGGATGAGCGTAAGGAAAGCGGTGCTCCGGCCGAGGGTAGGGAAGCGGCGATGCGTCAAGGAGCGGAGTTGGGAGCGACGCTGCAGCTGTTGATCGCCACCGGACAGAAGCAGTACTCCGACCGTTTTCAGGAGTTGATCTGGCCGGCGTTGGATCGGGCACTCGGTAGGACGGTGGAGACCGCAGTGAAGGCGCTCCCGTATTTCGACGGCGGGTACCGAGATCGACTGTTTCCTTATGTTGAGAAGTACAAGGAGGAGCTCGACGGGCTCTACCGGGAGAATCCGTTTGGGGTACCGATTACCAGGGGTGGCTGGGCAGGGAACTCGGCCGTCATTAGCTGGGCGGTGACGAACTATCATCTGCATCGGGCCTTTCCGGAGGTCATTGGACCGGAATACGTGTACCGAGGGTTGAACTACATCCTGGGATGTCACCCGGTGTCGAATACGTCGTTTGTTTCCGGTGTGGGTGTGCGTTCGAAAAAGATCGCCTACGGGAATAACCGCGCCGACTTCAGCTTCATTGCCGGCGGGGTCGTTCCGGGCGTGTTGATTCTCAAGCCGGACTTCCCCGAGAACAAGGACGATTGGCCGTTTCTTTGGGGCGAGAACGAATATGTGATTGATATTTGCGCGAATTACATCTTGTTGGCGCATGCGGTGAACGACGTGATCTCAAGATAGGAGCCGCAAGTCGGCCGCCTGCAGGGTGCCCGTTATGCCTTTGGCGACAATTTGGGAAGACAACAGTTTTGGCCGGCCGAGGGCGCGGCGTGAAAGCTGCGTCAGCTTGCAAAACCGAGAACCCGTCCTATCTGCAAGTCGCGGAGAGACGTGACGTGCCGGTTCGGCAGTTGGAGTCGAGGACTCAAACAGGTACGAATTCCATGCCCGGGAGGCCGCCCACGGCCGGTGCCGCCGAAGGCCGCTTTTCCTGTGCCGTCGCTGTATCAGACCCTCAGCGTTCCGGTGGGAACGGCCGCAAGCCGGTGGGTCAAGTAGGTCGGTGCGTCGGCAAGGGGAGCCGGTTTGCCTCCCGGACATTCGATGGAGGTGACTCAACCGGGTCCAGGGAAATTGCTTGATTGTCCGTGGTTTCCGCTTGGGTAGCAGGGTAGAATGGGCAAAACGATCTTCGTTCCTCGAAGAAGGAGGTCTGCAAAGATGCGGTTTCAGGTTGCTTCTTTCGGGGTTTTCATCGGACTTTCACTGTGTGGCGAGGCGATTTCCCAACCCGACTTTTCGCAGGTCCAAGTGCAGGTTGTCCCGCTGCGAAACGGTGTCTACCTGCTCACCGGGTCAGGGGGAAACATGGGCTTGTGCGTCGGAGAGGACGGCGCTTTCCTGGTCGACGATCAGTACGGTCCGCTCTCCGCGAAGATACTGGAGGCGGTGCGGAAAGTTAGTGATCAACCCGTACGGTTCGTTCTCAACACCCATTGGCACGCCGATCATACGGGAGGGAACGAGAACCTGGGCAAGGCGGGAGCCCTGATCGTAGCACACGAGAACGTCCGCCGGCGCCTGAGTACCGAGCAATTCTCGGGGGCTTTCAATCGAAGGGTTGAGCCCGCTCCGCCCCAGGCTTGGCCGGCCGTTACGTTCAGCGACGCCATGACCTTCCATTTGAACGGCGAGGATGT
>JAPXNP010000207.1:3188-4515 GCA_033811955.1 Acidobacteriota bacterium | reverse complement strand
GTCCGAGACAGATCCGTTCATCCAGGAAGCCGCAAGCCGCGCGACATCGTTCGTCGAAGCCCACGGCAAACAACGGGTGGCGATCATCGTCAATCGGGTTCAGACGGCGGAATGTATTGCGAGAATACTGAGGGCAAAGCGCGACGACAAGTTGGACGTGGTGCTACTCACGGGACGGTTACGGCCCTTCGAGCGTGACTGCTTGGTCGCCCGATGGAAACCTTTTCTGAAGGCCAGTGAACCCCTCCCTCCGGAACGTCCAGTGGTGCTGGTCACAACTCAGTGTATCGAGGTCGGGGCCGATTTCAGTTTCGACGCACTGGTCACGGAAGCGGCGGGTTTAGACGCCCTCCGCCAGCGGTTCGGACGCCTGAATCGAATGGGGAGACTTGAAGAGTCGCCTGCGGTAATCCTGATTCGACAGGAAGATGCCAAGCCCGGCGCCGACGATTTTGTCTACGGAGGGGCTGTTGCGGAAACTTGGCGGCTGTTGGAAGGCCTGGCCGAAACCCGGAGCGAGGGCAAACCGGGTCGCAGGGTTCTCGATTTCGGCGTCGCCAATCTCGACAAGTATTTGAACGACGTCGACGACCTTTCGCCCTTTCTCACCCCAGTGCCGACTGCACCTCTCCTCTTACCGGCACACCTGGATCTGCTCTGCCAAACTGCACCAAAATCGGGCGTCGAACCGGACATCCAGTTCTACCTGCACGGGGTGGAACGCGGCACGCCGGAAGTGCGGGTTTGTTGGAGAGCTGATTTGGACGGCGTCGAAAGCCACAAGGACGCTCTTTGGCCCGAAATCGTCGCCTTGTGCCCGCCGAACAGCGCCGAGACGCTGTCAGCGCCCCTGACGCGGCTGCGAACGTGGCTCGCCGGGCGACGGCCCGCACCCGACGACGGCGCCGACGTCGAAGGCACGTTAGAAGTCGAGGAACGGACGGTTGGCGACATTCGACCCGTGCTGCTCTGGCGCGGACGCGAACGATCGCGGGTGGGTACGCGCGCCGCCGACCTCAAGCCGGACGACGTCGTCGTCCTTCCCGCCTCGTACGGGATCGAGGGTCTAGGACAAGCGGCGCCGGAACAGGCTTTGGGAGAGACCCAACTGGACATCTGGGAACCGACCCACGCACGGAGCGGAAAGCCGGTTGCAGTGCGGCTGCAACGGCAAGTGTTGAAACCGTGGTTGGCGTGCCCTGCGGTGAAGTCGCTTCTGGAGCGAGCCGAAGATCCCTGCTGGGATCGTGAGAGCGTACAAGAGGCAATTGATTCCCTGGCGACTTATGAGCCGGAGGTTGAGAATGAGGCGGCCGATCTGCCGGAT
>JAPXNP010000207.1:0-3178 GCA_033811955.1 Acidobacteriota bacterium | reverse complement strand
TTCGCGACGGCCGCTACGAACAACATCCTGCCGGCGGACTTGTACTGTTCGCCCGAGCGGCAAAGACCGAAGAAGAGACCGAACCGGATCTCTTTGCCGACGACGACGATGTCCTCTCTGCCATTGGCAAGGAGGTCAGCCTCACCATGCACGGCGCAACGGTAGAAAGGGCCGTTGAACAGCTTGCGGGAAAATGCCTTCCGGAGACACTCCAGCCCGTGCTTACGCGAGCGGCCTACTGGCACGATGTCGGCAAAGCGGATGAACGCTTCCAGATCATGCTTCGCCAGGGGAATGAACTTGCCGCGCTGGGGGAACCCCTTGCGAAGTCGGAGACGATTCCCGACTCTCCCTTCCGGCGTCAAGCCATTCGCATCGAGGCAGGGCTACCTTCTGATTTCCGCCACGAAATGGTGTCACTGCAGCTGGTAGAGTATTGCTTGGCGGGTGACGGAAACGAAGCCCTACAGCATTTGCTCCTCCATACCATCGGCAGCCATCACGGTCACGGAAGGCCTTTTGCCCCGATATGCCTCGACTCTGAACCCCCGCCGATTCGTCACACCGTTGATGGCGTAACGATCGAGGTCTCTACGGCCGAACGGACGCTGTGGCCGGCTCCCCATGCGCTGTCTTCCGGGATTTCCGAGCGATTCTGGGCTCTGACGCGCCGTTATGGATGGTGGGGCCTTGCCTACCTGGAAGCCATTCTCCGCCTGGGAGATTGGTACGGAAGCCGCTGGATAGTGAGCGCAGACGAAAGAAGGACGAGCCGGACAGCTTCACCCGCACTTCTCGGAACCGGCCGGCAGAACAACGTGTTGGGGGACAACCTACAGGCGGGGAAACGTTTGACACTGGCGGGTCTTGACGGTGTGAATCCTTTGGGCTTTCTGGCGGCTCTCGGAACCTTGGTGGTGCTTCATCAGTCCGGCTGTCGTAGCTCAGGCCTGGCATGGCAAAGAGAGGGACTCGCTTGGCGCCCTCGGCTGACGGGGCTTCCGACGGATAACGCCTCCGAGCTCGCGAAATTGCTCGCAGAAAACCTAAGGGGAAAACCGGTCCCAAAGGAATCGGAAGAAAGGGTAAAAGAAGCCGAAAATCGGTTTTCTGCGATGAAGAAGACGATCAATGACAAGCGTAATGAGATCAGAGCCCGCGGTTTGCGAGGGAAGGAACGTAACCAGGCCGTTGCAGCCGAAGTGGGACCTTTCGAGCGCGAGCTGGATCGCCTGCGAAAGGAGTGGCTGGAAGCTCTGCAGGAATCCGTTCCCCGACCCGAACTGGCGCTGGGTAAGAATATCGACTGTACCGACTCGGAATACCGCGCTATCGTTGAACCATTGCTTGAAGGCGCCGACGTGGGGCGCCGCGAGTCACTCGATATGGCGGCCGCCTTTTGTACTGCCGGCTGTCTGCACGAGAGCCCTACGAAGCGTAAGCAAGGCAAACTTGCTCCGACTCCCTTCGCGTTTGTCTCCGGTTCCGGGCATCAAGATTTTCTGGACACAGCCCGAAAACTCTTGACGAAGGTTTCGCCGGATCGTCTAGAAGCCGCGCTTTTCGCACCTTGGGCCTACGAGGAAGAGCGACTTTCGATGCGTTGGGATCCTGTCGAAGACCGGCGCTACGCCCTGATGGACCGTGACCCGACGGCAGGCGACAATCAACCACGTACGGTTTGGATGGCCAATTTGCTGGCGTATCGCGCGCTGGTCTTATTTCCTTCAGTCCCCACACGAGATGGATTGGGTACCGTCGGGTGGACACGGCAGGAAGAACCCGTATTTACTTGGCCTCTTTGGAGTCATCCGATTGGTCCGGACTCAATCCGATCATTGCTGGTACTTCCGGAACTGGGTTACACGGTCTTCGATTCGCGAACGCGCGGAGCTTTGCGGGCCAGAGGCATTCAAGCCGTGTATCGATCACGACGAATCAGAGTGGGAGCCGGCGCCAATGTCAAAATTAACTTCACCCCTTCCCGGCAGCTTTAGCCTGGGATCGGATTTTTGGGCCTTACGGGCGGAGCCATTCTTTCCTCGTCGTGCGTTACGAGGCATAAGTCCGGGTCGATCTTCCTCTCCCAAGGTTGAACTTTTTCTGACGACGCCCGACGAGTGAACGGCCAAAGACCCCCAAACGCACCGGTAGCGCTGAAGAGGCTAAGCCGGCGGCCGGATTGGGCGTCTGAGCGTTTGTTTCGACGCTCGGCCGGGAAAGAGAAGTACCGGACTGCCGACAGGCCGGATTGCCGAAGTTCGGAAGCAAAGGGCCGGTTCCGCCTCCTCTTGACGGCAATTCCATTTCCTCTTTCTCGCCTACCGAGGAAGCCGGTTCTATCCCCCGTCGCGCGGTCTCAGCGACGTTTGTTCCCGTACGGCATACTCAGTATTGCGCACCACGGATGCCTGTGCGGGCGCGCTTTCCTCGACGGCCGAGACGGTCGTCCTCCGGTCCGGCGACTTCCCTACAGGATAGTACTCGCGGCACGCGCTACACAGCACGGAGCACACGGCACGAAAGACCCCGTACGCATGAAAGACGGGGCTCTTTCCACCCGTTGACGCCGGAAGCTCTTCGCCGCATAATCCGGAATTAACAGTCAAACCTGCTTTCATTTCACAGCACGAAAGGAGCGACCCCATGAACGAGGCCCTATCCCGCCGCCGCTTCCTGCGGCGAACCACCGGTTTGCTCGCCGTTTCTTTAGGCGGACCCTACTTCTGTACCGGACGTGTCGGTGTAGAAGCGCCTATGCGCCGGGTACTGGGCCGAACCGGATGGGAAGTGACGACCTTGGGTCTGGGCGGCCAGGCAGCCTTGCAATGGACTCCGCCGGGAGTCGACCCCGTCGCCATCATTCTCAAGGCCTTCTCGAAACGGATCAACTACTTCGATACCTCCAACGTCTACGGTCCCAGTCCCGAAAACTACGGTAGAGCTTTTCGGTCGCTTCACCTCATCCCAGGCGAGTCCGGCTACGACGAAAACCTGCGACGCTCCGTCCACTTGGCAAGCAAGTCGATGATCCGGTACGCCAAGGGCGAAAACCCCGACGTACCCGGTTGGACGGAGGGACCGCCGGGCTCAAAGACCGTCGACGATTTGAAGCGGACACTCTCCCTCATCTTCGGAGACGGACGCGGAAATTACCCCGACGGCGCCTATGTGGATG
>JAPXNP010000206.1:0-4521 GCA_033811955.1 Acidobacteriota bacterium | reverse complement strand
CGCCAGAAGAGCCCCCGCCGGGAGGCGCCATTCCCATGCTCCCTCGGTTGGAGCAATCCCGTTGAGAAGGATCTGTGGTGTGGGTTCCTGGGGGTCCCCTTTCTCTTCGTCGAAGAATATTTCGACGCGTATCCCGACTTCCCGATCGCGATCCGGGTTAATGATCCAAATGCGGCTGCTCAACTGCCCTTCGACGTGTGCCGTCTGTGGGAACAATAGCTCGCCTGGGCGTTCAGAAACAGTTCGCGAAGCCACCGGCAACGTGGCGAACTCCCCGGGTCGAGTTTGCAGTGCAATGACCGAAATCGGTTGCGTCGGAATTATTTCGAGCAGTCCAAAGCGGAAGTCTGCTGGGATGGGCTCGCTCCATTCGAACTCATGGACGAACCTCGCCAGGTGTCCCAGCGGCGGCACGGAATCCGGTTCCGCCGTGGCTAACAGATTCCCGTCGGAATCGTGCAATCGAAGAGTCAGGTCGCAATGAGTACCCGCTTGGTTCGCCAAGGCAACTCCAGTGCTGATCGTCTCGGCCGGCGCATACTCGATAGGTACCAGGGTCCCCTCGGGTAGAGGAGGGCTGGGAACGACTCCCGCGGTACCGACCGCGCCGGAAAACAACAGTCCCGCCGCCACCTTCCGGTCCGAGTAGACGCTCACCCAGCCTGTAAGTAGGTCGTCGCCCACAGGGTCCGCCCTGACCGCCGCCATACCGTTTGGAGGAAGTTCGATTTCGCCGAGGTCGGCTCCCGTCAAAACCGGGTGGATGGGCTTTCCTTGTGGGTCTCGGAAAACCAGGCGAACGTAAGATGGTTCCTCCGGATCCAAGGACACCAGATTGACCCGGGTGCTGAGGCCTTGACCGGCACCGAAATGGGGCAGAGAAAGAGAATGTTTCGGGGAGACGCTTCCTTGCAGCGACAGCAGAGATTGCTCCGGCAGTTGGAACACCGCCACGCCTGCCGTCACGATGATGTTTGTGGGTAAGGTGGCAAAAGACTGCTCGGCGTTGGTAATGACACCGCTCAGATCACGCAAAGCAGCCGGAAGACCTTCCAGGGTAATAGTGCGTGCCGGTCCCAGGTTGGCCACGTGGAAAACGTACTCGATGTCGCCGGCGGAGTCCGAGCCCCCGCCTTCCGGAACGCTACGGAATCCGACCACTTGGACATCGGGATTGCTGGAATCAACGTTCAAGTACTGGGCTCGGGGCGGTGTCAAATCGGCCAACTGTTTGACGAACCAGTAACGAGCGCTGTAGGTGATGCCGTCGTTTTCAAAATGCACGAGGGGGTAATCGCAAGAATACTCCCACTGAAGCGCGGCCTGAGGTCGGGCGTCAACCAGGAAACCGAAGTAATTGGCCAAGTCGTCTAGGGCGTAACCGTAATCAAAGAAAAGGTCCGGGAAGTGCCAGGCCGCCGGATCGGAGCCAACTTCGGTCACCGCCAGCGGCAGATTCAATCCGTCGGCCAACTCTGACCAGCGGCGGTAGTTCTCGGAGATGGTCCCGTTCCAGGAGTGAAAAGCCAGAACCCGAGCATAGTCGAGCACTCCCGGCGTTCGCGCCGCCGTCTCGGCATAAGCCGGATTCGAAGCGTTGGCCGTGTCTCCCAGGAGCAGCTTGGTCTTCAGGCCGAGTTGCCCGAAGTATCCGCCGAGCTGCACGATCCGCCGGGCATGCTCGTCGGGCGACTGCAGAACATAGACACCCAGATCCGGCTCGTTAAAGGAGAAGTAATCGGGTTCCGCACCGAAACGCTCGCGGAGAAACAAAAGGTAGGTACCGACGGATTCCATGAGCTCGGGCCAATTTTGCTCGGGGACCCGGCTTCCGTCGCCCTCCGGCTGCATCCAGTCGGGGATGTACCAGACTGAGATAATATGTGGAATCCCCAGCTCGGCGATACGGCCGGCCATTCGCATTTCCCGCTCCAGCTCGGTCTCTTTGCCGTCGTCCAGATCGATCCTGGAGCGAAAGCGGCTCCAATCCGGTGTATCAGGATCCGAATTGTCATTCTGCGGCTCCCACAGGTGTAGTGACATTCCCGTTCGAGCCCAAGCCGTGCGGGTGGTGGTCAGCATGAATTCAGGCACCGGGCAATTTTCCAGCCCAAAGACGAAGTTCCCTCCCCAGCCGTCGAAGTGCTTTCCGGGAACGGGTCGGTCCACCGTAAGGGTGACCGGGCTCGTATCGGGATTTCCGACGGCGGTAAGAGTGTAGGTATAGCTGACCGCGCTCCCGCTCCGGAGGTTTCCGCTGTGAACAGGGAAAAAGAAGGAGTACACGGGATCGCCCCACTCCCGGTTGTCTTGGATCGTGACAGCCCGCCGCTGCGCCAGTGTCATGGTGACTTGAAAACGGTCCGTCGGATCACGGACGACGATCTCGTCGGCTTCGGCGCTTGCCAGGTGGGGATCCTCCTCGGCCGGATTGTATGACTCCGGCAGCCGGACGGGGGGAACTATCGAGACGCCCTTACGGCGGAATTGGAATTCGCCTCCCAGAAAGAACGACTGTGGGAGGTCAAAGAAGAGGAAAACTCCTTCGATGTCTGCGCTGGAGGCCGATTGCACGCTGGTGCGAACGCTCAGGCGATCCCCTTCCCACCGTTGCTCGATGACGTAATTGAAACCGGGCCCGCCTGACGTCCAGACTCTGCCTGTCCAGCGTTGTCCCCCGTCTATCTCGGTAAACTGCACGTTCGACAGGTCACTCCAACGAGTATTTGCGCTCCTGCTCCAACCCTTTAGAGGCATTGTGATGGACGACTGGAACGGCACCCGGCGGCCCGCCACGTTGAGTCGACGCAGATTGCCCGGTCCGTCGTTCTCCACCGTAAACTCCGCGCCGTGCAGTACCCCTTGAGAAACAAGCCCGAGCGAAAGGCAAAAAAGCAGAAGGGAAAAGGAAAATCTGCGGGACGACTGTCCAGGTGTGCTCACCAGCCCATTGTAGCCCGTTCCTGAAGCTCCCGACACCTTTCGGCTTTTCTTCGTTCGCCCGGCCATGGATAATCGGAGGGAAAAGAACAGGAGAGTTACCGTGCCACTGGATCCCGTAAATGCGGTCATCATAGGTGCCGGAGCGGGCGGTGGGGTAGTCGCCAAGGAATTGGCGGAGGCTGGGTTCACGGTCGTCGTTCTGGAGCGCGGCGGCTGGCCTAGCTTCGAAGATCATCCCCACGACGAACTCATTTGCCAGCTCTGGCTTACGCCGTTGGACAATGCCTTCGGACCCGACCGAGAGAAGCACTTCCGCGAAGTCCAGGCTGATGACGGCACTTGGGGGCGGGTCCCCCCCAACGACCCCGCTTTCGGCAACATCGCCGCCTGCGTCGGATCGGGGACCGCCAGCTACGGAGCCATGGCGTGGCGATTCCACCCGGAGGATTTCCACCTTCGATCCATCTACGGATGCCCGGAAGGCTCCACCCTCGACGACTGGCCAATCCGTTATGACGATCTGGAGCCGTATTACGAGAAGGCGGAGTGGGAAATCGGCGTGGCCGGTGACCACACACAGGATCCCTTCTCACCGCCGCGGAAGAAGCCTTATCCGATGCCGCCCTTTCCGTACAATCGGGAGGGTGAAATCGTCTCTCGGTCCGCGCGCCGACTAGGTCTGCATCCGTTCCCAATTCCCATGCTACGTAACTCTGTCCCGTATAACGGGCGCTCCGCCTGCATTCATTGCCGTTACTGTGTGGGCTATGCCTGCGAAGTGGACGCCAAGAACGGGACCCAGAACACCGTGATTCCACGGGCCCTGGAGACCGGACTTTGCCAGGTACGGACCGGCTGCATGGTCGCCGAAATCCTGCTGGATGATCAAGGCAAAGCTCGAGCTGTTCGGTATTTCGACGCTGACGATCGGGAGCAGGTTCAGCCTGCGGATCTCGTTGTAGTGAGTGGCGGGGCCGTAGAAACGGCGCGGCTATTGTTGAACTCCAAACACCGGCTCTTTCCGGCGGGATTAGGTAACCGTTCGGATTGGGTCGGCCGGAACCTTCAGGGACACGCCTATTTCGGTGTGATGGGGCTTTTTGAGGAAGATACGTACGACGACGTGGGCCCCGGCGCCTGCGTGGCTTTCGCCGATTTCGTCCACGGAAATCCGAACCTCATAGGCGGCGGTGTCATTTGCAACGAGTTTATTCGTCTCCCGTACTTCTTTACCCGGGTTCGACCTCCCGGTGCGCCTCGGTGGGGAGCGGAGCACAAGGAGTTTCAACGACGGTACTTTCGCCGCTCCATTTCTCTGAAGGGCCCGGTGCAAGAAATGCCGGTTTGGGAATCCAGGGTTGAGGTCAGCCCGGAGGGTAAGGACTACTGGGGCATTCCCGTCGCCCGACTCTCCGGACATCGTCACCCCAATGATGTGGAGGTGGCGAAGTTTCTGGCGGCGCGGGCGGAAGAGGTCCTGCGGGAGGCCGGAGCCGTCACAACATGGCAGGAACTTCCCGGACTCGGCCTGAGCGGCGGGCAGCATCAAGCCGGTACTTGCCGGATGGGTGAGGATCC
>JAPXNP010000205.1:0-4528 GCA_033811955.1 Acidobacteriota bacterium | reverse complement strand
TTGCCTGTGATGCGCAAAACCGCTCCACATGCACAGTGGCATTCCGACCCCACGATAACCGGAGAAAACCGGCGTCCGCAATGAGGACAATGCACTCGTTCCATCGACATGTTGTACCCCTTTCGTGAACTGCATGAACGCCTCCGCAGCGGCGCTCCCACATCCGGCAGGGCCGTAGGTTCGGCGTTTGATGATGCTAGACAGCAGGTTACGTGCCAGTGGATCATCGACTGAGGGCGGGCGGGCGTTTTCCTAACCTCCTGTTTTCTTAGGAGATAGCAAGACTTGAGAGGCCTTTTCCAGACGGCTTGCCCACACCGACCGGATTGGAATCGGGGAGGAATGCCCTGATGGGGAAATTCTCCCCAGTTCTGGACATTGCGGAGGAGTGGGTGGCAAGCCCTCACACCGCGGGGTTGCGGCACGCAAACCGCGTGAATTCATTCTGCGGAGAGGGTAAATACGCGCCAAGGTTCCAGCTTCGTATTTCTTCGGGTCCTTCTTGGATTAGGTGTCACTGTACATCGGGGCGGTTCCGCGGCGCACCCGGGGAAAACGAGGCTCGGTTTTGAGATCGTACCCCGCCGACCCCCGGCGCCGCCGCCGTTCAGGTGCGGCTGTCCGCCGGAGGGAGTCTGCCTGCGGCCGACAGCGTGCGAGTCATATTTCATTCCCGGGGGAAGACCGTCCGAAGTTTCATAAAAGCCATGCCGGAGAACCGAAGAGGCGCACCCGGCCGGCCCTAGGGCCACAAGGCCGCATGCCTCTTTGGATCGCATCCATTCAAGAAGGCGTCCCGAACCCTAGCATCCGGTACCATCAGTAACGGTAATGGTCGGGCTTATACGGGCCGTCCGGGGATACACCGATATATTCCGCCTGCTCCGGTCGCAGCCGGGTCAGCTTGGCACCCAAATGATCCAGGTGAAGTCGGGCCACCTTCTCGTCCAGATGTTTGGGTAGGACGTAAACCTTCCGCTCGTAGCGGCCACAGTTCCGCCAGAGCTCGATCTGGGCCATCACCTGGTTCGAGAAACTGTTACTCATGACGAAGCTGGGATGTCCGGTGGCATTTCCAAGGTTGCAGAGGCGGCCCTCGGAAAGGACGATGATCGCGTGTCCTTCGGGGAAGTGCCAAAGGTCCACCTGCGGCTTGATGTTCTCCTTGCGGATTCCGGGATACGCGGCCAAGCCGTCCATGTCGATCTCATTGTCGAAGTGCCCGATGTTGCAAACGACGGCCTTGTCTCTCATCCGCTTCATGTGTTCCACCAGAATGACCCCACAATTGCCGGTGGCCGTCACAAAGATATGGCCTTCTTCAACAACGTCTTCCAACCTGACGACTTGGTAACCTTCCATGCAGGCTTGAAGAGCACAGATGGGGTCGATCTCGGTAATAAGCACGCGGGCACCCTGGCCCCGCATGGCCTGGGCGCACCCCTTGCCCACCTCGCCGAAGCCGCAGACCACCACGGTCTTACCTCCGATCATCACGTCGGTGGCGCGGCAGATGGCGTCGGGCAGGCTGTGCCGACAACCATAAATGTTGTCGAACTTACTCTTGGTGACACTGTCGTTTACATTGATCGCAGGGAACAGGAGGGTACCGGCCTTTTGCCGCTGATACAGACGATTGACTCCCGTGGTCGTTTCCTCGCTTACGCCCACAATCTCGGCGACCATCTTGTGCCAATACTGGGGGTCTTTCTTCAGCTGGTCCCGCAGGAGCTCTTGAATGATCCGCATCTCCCGGTTCTTGGCTGCAGCGGGGTCCGGAAGAGATCCATCCTTGGCGAAACGATCCTCGGCTTCATAACCCAGATGCACGAGCAACGTGGCGTCGCCGCCGTCGTCCACGATAAGCGTGGGACCACCTTCGGGGAAATCCAGCGCCCGGTGGGTGCACCACCAGTAATCCTCGAGGCTCTCGCCTTTCCACGCAAAGACCGGGATGCCCCGCTTGGCCACGGCCGCGGCGGCATGATCCTGGGTGGAAAAGATGTTGCAGCTGGCCCAGCGCACGTCGGCCCCCAAGTCGACCAGCGTTTCAATGAGTACCGCCGTTTGTATGGTCATGTGGAGAGACCCGGTAATCCGGGCTCCCGCCAGCGGCCGGGACGACTGATGCTCCCGACGGACGGACATTAGGCCGGGCATCTCCTGCTCCGCCAATTCGATTTCCTTGCGGCCGAAATCCGCCAAGCCGAGGTCGGCCACCTTGTACTCGTGAACCGTTGACGCTGTCGACATGAACCGTTCCTCCTTGGAAATGCAGCTTGAATATCTCAGAGATTGCTATCTCGGTTAGGCTTTCACCCACCCGGAGTTCCTCAGGTTACCATACCCGAGCGCACATATTCTCTTTCCTTCCCGGGCGTCTGCCGCCTAGCTTCGCGCACCGGTGTTACCACCGGAGACATCCAGTCCGACATAACCGGGAGGTCTTGCGAGGTGTGATACCAGGAAGCGATGAACGGCATAGAACAGGAGCACGAAGAAGATCGCCAAAACAGGCACGTGGTACGGCGCCTCCGGAAGCCAGGAGGCAGGTTCAAAGGCGATGTCCGGATGGGCCTCCGTAAAGAGATAGTTCGTGCCCAGGTAGCGATTCATCGGCAGCACAACGAAGAGACCGTAAATCAACAAAGCCGCCGAGGCGCGGATGTAAGCTCTTGGCGAAGGACGCCGGTTCTCGACGACAGTCAGATACAGGGTCCCCAAGATCGGAATCCAATGGGAAAGGAACAAGGCGAAGAACCGAAAGCGGGGAAACGGAGCTTCCAGGTCCGGAAAAATCATCGCCAACGTGGATCCCGTAGCGATCCAATAGAAGGCGATATCGTATAAAACCTGACTGCGAAGGAGGACGGCCAGACCGAGCAGGAAGGTACTGATACTGCAAAGGTGAAGAGGTAAATCGGTGTCCAACCGAAAATCGTTCTGCCGATACAGCACAACCCGCCAGACCACCCCATTAGCAAGGGCGATGAAGGCGACCCAGTGCTCTGCGGATCTTCTCGCGTTCCGAGACCAGTGGACGGCTTCCCTCAGAAACGCTAACGTGGCGGCGGTCAACACGGCGAGGGCTGTAACGTGGGTAATGTCGAACAGCTCAAACCGAGGGATGTCCATCACTCCCGCCGACCCGGAGCTTCCGTTGTTTATGATACCTCTCAGCCGACTCGGATCGCTCGGTTGGATGACAGGATGCGAGTGCAATAGGAAGTGAGCGAAGAGAGCACGGAAAGGAGGCGCGAGTGAGGTCCAAGGGGAGAGGAACTGAAGGGGTTTTGGACGGCAAGGTTGCCGTCGTCACGGGTGCAACCAGCGGGATGGGCGCCGCTATGGCGAGCCGCTTTGCGGCGGAGGGGGCGGCCGTCGTCGGGGTAGGAAGGGATCAAGCCCGAGGGGAGAGATTCTTGCAAATGATTCGTCGGTTGGGAGGCCGAGGAGAAATCGTGGTCGGAGACGTCGGAACCGCCGACACGAACGTGAAAGCCGTCGAAAGGGCGTTGAGCACGTTCGGCAGGCTCGACATTCTGGTGGCGAACGCCGGTTCTTTGTACTTGGGATCGGTGACGGAGATTTCGCCTGCCGTTTGGGAGGAGGCCGTTCGGACGAATCTCACCTCGGTTTACTTTCTGTTGCATTTCGGCCTTCCCCGCTTATCGGAGTCCGGTGGATGTGTGCTGATCACCGCCTCCATCGGGGCTTTCAAGGCGTTTCCCAACCATGCCGCCTACTGCGCGACCAAGGGAGCGCTGGTCTCCTTGGGACGGCAGGTGGCTTTGGATTACGCTCCGAAGGTTCGGGCGAACGTTCTCTGTCCCGGCCCGGTAGACACTCCCTTGATTTGGGAGTCGGCGGTCGCTTTTCCGAATCCCGCCGAAGCGGTGGCGGAGGCGGGACGTCAAACGCCGATGGGACGCTTGGGGACTCCTGAGGATGTAGCCGGATTGGCAACGTTTCTGGTCTCCGACGCCGCCTCTTGGATTACCGGTGGGATCTTCACGATCGACGGAGGAGCGACCGTCCGGTAACTCCGGCCGGCCCGGCGTCGACCGCGTGCTAACATGCGATCGATGGTGGAGAAGGTCCTTTTGGCATCCCCTCGCGGCTTTTGTGCAGGTGTCGTTCGGGCCGTAGCGATTGTGGAACGGGCCTTGGAGCGATTCGGTCTACCGCTCTACGTGCGACGGGAGATTGTGCACAATCCCCACGTGGTGGAGGAGCTTCGGGCCAAAGGTGTGGTTTTCGTGCAGGAACTGGAGGAAGTTCCCGACGGTGCTCGGGTCGTGTTCAGTGCCCACGGCGTGTCTCCGACCGTTCGCCGGACGGCCGAGGGGCGAGGTTTAGCGGTTATCGACGCGACCTGCCCGTTGGTGAATAAGGTTCACGCGGAAGCCCGCCGATTTGCCGGCCGAGGCTACACGATCTTGCTGGTCGGCCATGCCGGGCACGAAGAGGTCGAGGGAACGATGGGCGAAGCGCCGGGTCAGATGCGCCTTGTCACCAGTCCGGACGA
>JAPXNP010000204.1:0-4532 GCA_033811955.1 Acidobacteriota bacterium | reverse complement strand
CGATCTGGGTTGTCTTGGGGTTCCCGCCTTTGGAGAAACCGGGCCGACTCAACCACCTTACTATATGCGCCTTGTGAAGGGCCGCTGGAACTTCGACATGACCTTCTTCAAGGATTTCGACTTTGGAGAAGATCGTCGTCTGCAGTTCCGGGCCGGCTTTTTCAATATCTTTAACCAGGCGTACCCGCTCAACACGGGAGAGGACATCCGTCTGACGCTCAACACGGTTTGTAACGTCGAGGTCGATGGAGTTCCGGACGGAGTCGGCGGTTTGTCGGATGGTGTGTGTGATCCGACGCAAGGCTTCAGCTACGACGATCTGACGCAAGCCGAGTTCGGGCAGATCGTCAGTAAACGAGGACACCGGATCATCGAGCTGGCTTTGAAGTTCTACTTCTAGGGTTCTGCTCGGCTAAACCGACAGGTAGAAGGCCGGAGGGGAGTGAAACTCCTCTCCGGCGTTTTTGTTTCGGCCTTTTGGCGGGCGGTCGGCTGATACGCGTTGGATGGAAAGCCGCCCATCCGTTGTACTGTGTACTTATCTACCAAGCGGTGGAACAGGGGAAGTGCGCCACAGGAGGCCGCCTTCGCAGAACCTGCAAGGCTCCTCTAGTCACTACGGGGTGACGAGGGCCGCTGTCTCGCCCCCTTGATTTTTTGCCCTGAGTCGCCGATAAACCTGCGGGACGTGGAAGAAGTCTTGAGAGGAGGAGCATGGAATCATGCGTAGCGTTCTTTGGTCGGGGCTGGTTCTTTGCACGGTGTTCTGGATGGGGTGTTCCTCCGGACGTGAGACCGGCGGAGAAAGCGCCGGCCAGGAACCGGAGATAAAGCGAATCCCGGTGATCCTGGATACCGATATCGGTTCGGACATCGACGACACCTGGGCTGTAGCTCTCTTGTTGAACTGCGCGGAACTGGATCCGCGGCTGATTGTCACAGCCTCGGGAGATACGAGGGCGCGCGCCCGCCTGGCCGCCCGCTTCCTGGAGGTGGCGGGCCGTGCGGATATACCGGTGGGGATCGGTCGTTTCGAGGGTGAGGAAGACCTGCCGCAGGCTCCGTGGGTTGGCGACTACGAGCTGGACAGGTACCCGGGGACCATCTACGAGGACGGCATCGAAGCCATGCTTCAGTGCATCAGAGAGAGTCCGGCGCCGGTCGTGCTGGTGGTCCTCGGTCCGGCCACCAACATAGCGGCCGCTCTGGCGCGGGATCCTTCGATTGTTGACAAGGCGCGGGTGGTCGCCATGTCGGGAAGCGTAGACGTGGGCTACGACGGAAAACCGGAGCCCGAACCTGAGTACAACGTCCGACGCGATCCCGGTGCGACGCGGGCGATGTATGAGGCGGGTTGGGACGTGCTCCTGGCCCCGCTGGACACGGCCGGCACGATCCGTCTTGAGGGAGAGCGGTACCGGCGCGTCGTCGTCTCGCAAAAGCCGGAGATCCGGGCTCTACTCGAAAACTACCGGATTTGGGCGTCTCGGGTCGACTGGACGCAGGTTGATCCCGACGTAGGATCCTCGGTTTTGTTTGATACGTTGGCCGTGGCTTTGGCGGTCGACAATCGCTGGGTGGACGTTGACGAAGTACGACTGGAAGTCACCGACGACGGCTGGACGAGGCGTTCCGAGGAAGGTACCCGCGTCCGGGCCGCCTTGCGGTGGGTGGATCGGGAAGCGTATTACGACTGGCTGGTAGACCGCCTCCTGCGCTGAGTTCAGCGGGTTGTTCGACCGAGCGAGGAGGGGCAGCCGGCCGGCGCTTTCGGGTCGGAACTCGAGGTGCAAAGGAGGGACGCAGGTGAATGGCAGGTCTTTTCCTTTCAGTTGCCGGTTGATGTTGTCGGTCGTGTGTTTGGTTGAGCTGACGGCCGGACTTGGTGCTGCGGATGACGGATACGAACTCTGGCTAAAGTACCGGCCGATTGAAGACAGCGCGGTCGCCGAAGGTTACCGGCAAGCTTTGCAACCTATCGTTGTGTGGGGTGAGAGCCGGACAACTGAAGTCTTGCGCGGTGAGCTGGCGAGAGGTCTTGAGGGCCTTCTGGGTAACCCGCCGGACATTCTTCCGGGCCACGACGCACGGGCGGAAAGAGCGCGACTCATCATCGGGACTCCGGCCTCATCAGCGGTGATCGCATCCTTGGGGTGGAGCGACGAACTGCGTGAACTCGGACGGGAAGGCTTCCTCTTGCGTCGGGTGCAGCTCAGCGGCCGGCCGACGTGGATCTTGACTTCTTCTTCCGATGTCGGTCTTTTGTACGGAACATTCCGGTTGTTGCGCGAAGTGCAGATGCAGATCCCAGCTGAGGCCCTAGGTTTCCGAGATGCTCCGTGCGTTCAGTGGAGGATGCTGAATCACTGGGACAACCTGGACGGCTCGGTGGAGCGGGGTTATGCGGGAAGTTCCTTGTGGAAGTGGGAAGAACTGCCCGACTCCATAGATCCGCGTTACATCGATTACGCTCGGGCCAATGCTTCGCTGGGGATCAACGCAGTCGTTCTTAACAACGTGAATGCCGATCCTCGGCTTCTCTTACCCGAGTACCTTAAGAAGGTGGCCGCTCTGGCCGGTGTGTTTCGACCGTATGGGATTCGGGTCTTCCTCTCCGTGAACTTTGCTTCACCTACGAAGGGCCGCTTCACACTGGAACAGCGCCGCGGAGGAATAGGAGATCTTGATACCGCCGACCCCCTCGATCCTCGGGTGAGGAGATGGTGGAAAGAGAAGGTCGATGAGATCTATCGCTACGTTGCTGATTTCGGAGGCTTCTTGGTCAAGGCCGCTTCGGAAGGGATGCCGGGGCCTCAGGATTATGGACGTTCCCATGCCGACGGAGCCAATATGTTGGCGGAGGCGCTGGCACCCCAGGGAGGGATCGTTCTCTGGCGCGCATTTGTATATCGCCCGGAAACTGATCCGGACCGGGCCAAGCGCGCTTACAAAGAATTCGTACCCCTGGACGGTAGTTTCCACCCGAACGTGATCATCCAGGTAAAGAACGGCCCCATCGACTTCCAACCCCGCGAGCCGGTTCAACCTTTGTTTGGCGCCATGCCTCAGACTCCTCTCGCCTTGGAGCTCCAAATTACCCAAGAATACCTGGGGCACTCCAACCACCTTGTCTTTCTCGGCACTCAATGGCGGGAGTACCTGGACTTCGACCTGTTCAGTAAAGGCCGTGGCACGACCTTGGCGCGAATTGTGGACGGAACGGCGTACGGGTATCGCTGGACGGCAATAGCCAGCGTAGCCAACACCGGCTCCGACCGCAACTGGTGTGGTCATTTTTTCGGCCAGGCGAACTGGTATGCTTTCGGGCGCCTGGCCTGGGATCCGCTGGAGAGCCCGGCCGTCGTGGCCGAGGAATGGATACGTTTGTCGCTGAGCCGTCGACGGGAGGTGGTCGAGCCGGTCTTGAAAATAATGATGGACTCCTGGGAGGGTTGCGTCGATTACATGACTCCCCTGGGGCTTCACCACATCATGGAGCCGGATGTGCATTACGGTCCGGGTCCCGACCATGCCGCCGGGCGCTCGGACTGGACAAGCGTGTACTATCATCGGGCCGATCAGGAAGGTCTAGGATTTGACCGTTCTTCCCGAGGTTCGGACGCAGTCTCTCAGTATGCGGAACCTTTGGCCCGGCTGTTCGACGATCTGTCGACCTGTCCGGAAAAGTACCTTCTCTGGTTTCACCACGTTCCATGGGACTTCCGAATGAAATCCGGGCGAACCTTGTGGGAAGAGCTATGTTTCCGCTATAACCGCGGCGTTGCGCAGGTGGAAGAAATGCAAAGGATCTGGAGACGCCTGGAGCCTTGGGTGGACGGTCAAATCTTTCGTCATGTGGATGAGAAGTTGACCGTGCAACTGAACGACGCCCGGCGATGGCGGGAGGTTTGCCTTCGGTATTTCCAGCGGTTTAGCGGGCGGGAGATCGTGCAGTGACGTCTTACCGAACGTATCTCCTTGCATACCGCGCGAAGCGGCTATGGGAAGGAGGCGACGCTCCTGAAGAACCTCTTTTCCGATGGTGTGATGCGGCAAAAGGCCGTTGCGAGTCCTCGTGCGTGTGCGTCCAGTTCATTCGGAAAGGGGGAAGCAAAGAGGTTTTGCTATAGTGCATTCAACTGTTTTCGACTCATTTTCTGAGCGAGGAAGCAAGTGTACGACGGAAGGGAGGGACTGCTATGAAGCTTGGTCGAGTTTCTATGGTTCTGGCGACAGCTTCGGTATTTCTTGTTTTTGCATCGCCCCTGTTAGGAGCGGAGCGGGGAGAGGCAACGGTCCGACTCGGTAGCGGGAAGATCAGTATTGATTACGGACGTCCGGCTTTGAAGGGGCGTTCCGTGGCCCAGCTTCTCGAGCAGTTGCCTTCTGACCGGATGTGGCGCGCGGGTGCGGACAGGATCACCCTTTTCGAGGCGACTACACCTTTCAAAGTGGGCGGGAAGGTGGTTCCGGCAGGGACGTACTCGGTTTACGTGCACTGCGGAGAAGGGGATACATACTCTTTGGTACTG
>JAPXNP010000203.1:0-4577 GCA_033811955.1 Acidobacteriota bacterium | reverse complement strand
GAGCCGCTCCCCGACCCGGTCCTCACGAACATAAATCTGGATCCGCTCACCCTCACCCAAAAGATGAGCGAAGCCCGCTCTTCCATGTCCCCGCTTGGCGACGATTCGACCGGCCGCACGCACGGCTACGGCCGATTGCTCCAGTTCTTCGGTACTTTTGTCCCCGTACGAAGCCAGAAGCTCCGGAATGGAGTGGGTCACGTCGAAGCGGTGCGGGTAGGGATCGAAGCCTAACGCGCAAATCTCTTGCAGTTTTCGGTATCGCTGCTCGAAATGATCCGTCGCCACCGTACAGTACCTGACCTTTCTATGGCTGAGTGACTAAGCCGACGCACTTCCGTCTCCGCCAGTCTTCAGGTTTTCTCAACGTTCTCGGAAACCGGAGAATCCTTGAGAATCCGGTCCAAAACGGCGTTGACAAACTCGTGGCTCTTTTCTCCGCCGTACTTCTTCGCCATCTCGACCGCCTCGTCGATCACGATCGCCTTCGGAGTTCGCCGGGCCCAGCTCTCCGCGATCGCAGCTCGGAGAATGCTGCGATCGATTGCGGAAAGACGCTCTAAACGCCAGCGGCTGAGAGCGTTTCGGATAGCCGCGTCGACCTCCTCCGAACGGCTCAGGTAGGCTTCGTAAAGGCTGTCGGCAAATTCACAAGCTTCGGGGGAAGCACGCCGCGTCGACCAAAACAGTCGCCGAGCCACCTCGGCATCCAGCGGACTCTGATCATGCTGGAACAGGAGCTGGACCGCCAGTTCACGCCCTCGCCTTCGACTCACGGCGCTCCCAGCTCCCGAAACAGGCCGGCCATCTCGACGGCGGCGACCATCGCGTCGGTACCCTTGTTACCGGCCTTGATGCCGCTACGGTTAAGGGCCTGCTCCACCGTTTCCGTCGTCAAGATCCCGTAAGTCACCGGCACACCGGTCCGCAGCGCAACTTCGCCCAAACCGCGGGTTACTTCGGCCGATAGGAAGTCGAAATGAGGCGTCTCACCTCGAATCAGGCAACCCAAGGCCACCACCGCATCCACTCGTCCGGATTCGGCCAGTTTGAGAGCCGTCGCCGGGATCTCAAAACTTCCGGGAACCCAACAAATCTCAAGATCCTCTTCTCTTCCACCACAGCGGACGTAGGTGCCAACGGCTCCCTCGAGCAATTTCCGGGTAATGGAGGCATTGAAGCGGCCGACCACAATGCCGATGCGAACTCCGGCTGCGTGTAGTTTCCCTTCCCGGCACGTCATAGACTTTTCCTTCCGCCGCGTGAGCTTACCAGAAATCGAAACCGAGGGTGTCAGCTGTCTTGCACCGATCGGTGCACAACCGATCATCCCAGTCCGGGCACATCGTGCCCTCCTATGCCCGCCCCTACCAGGATCATAGGTTGCTCCAAGCGGAGAGCTACATCCTCCGCCAGAGAGCCGAAGAACGCACGCTGCAGCCGCGCCTGATCGCCGCCCGCCATAACCAATCGATCGGCTCTCGGTGAGGCCTTCGAGATCGTGTGACCTCTCGATTCCGTTCCTACGGCCAACAGGTCCGCTTCCCCCGGGGAATCCCCCACGAACTCCCCCACCTCCTCCAAACGGAATTCCACTTCCGCGGCGGAAGCTCCACAAGACATCAGGGGAAGAAAGCTAGTCCGTACCACAAACTCCGTGCTTATCCGACCGAAATCAGACGACGCGGAAACCAGTCCGGCCGCGATGTACCAGGTCGCCGCCGGCGAAGCAGCCTTCCGGGAACCCGTCGCGAAAGCGAATCCGACAGTCGGAAGACTGCTCGGAGCGAAGATCGGCTCCATTGTCAAACGATGTGCGGACTATGCCGATCAAGAGCCTGATTGATCCTGGACAGTTCTTCCTCCGTCAAAACCACGTCTCCTGCGGCCGCGTTGTTTAACGCCTGCTCCACATTCCGGGCGCCCACCAGGGCATGGGTAACTCCGGGCCGACTGAGCGTCCAGGCGATAACCAACTGGGAAACGCTAATGCCTCGCTCTTCGGCGACGGGAGAAATCTCAGCCAAGAAGGCCAGAACCTTGCGACGGTTGTCAACCGAGAAACGGGGATTGTTCTTGCGCAGATCTCCTTCCGCAAACTGCCGGTCCGGGGTGATCTTTCCCGTGAGGAGTCCGTTCGCCAACGGAGAGTAAGCCAAAAAAGCGATGTTGTGCTTGCGGCAATACGGCAGGTTCGATGCTTCCAACTTGCGATCCAACATACTGTACTGTTCTTGATCGCTGTCGACCCTGCCGTAGCGCCGGTATTCCATGATCTGCTCGACTGTAGCGTTACTGACACCTATGGCCCGGACCTTTCCCTCTTCCTGCAGGCGCACAAGTGTTTCCATGGTCTCCTGAATCGGAGTCGTGGGATCCTGCCAGTGCGTTTGATAGAGATCGATGGTTTCGACACCCAGTCGCCGGAGACTGGCCTCGATTTCTTCCCGGATCGATTCGCGGCCCAAATACCGATACACGTGGTAGCGGGCTTTTGTCCTGTCAACGACGCCCCGCTCGTCCGACGAAAAGTGGTACGCCCCGCGACGAGGTTCGTCTCCCTCCCAGCGCAGACCGCACTTGGTAGCCAAGACAACCTGATCCCGCCGCCCCCGAATGGCTCGGCCTACCAATTCCTCAGACCGACCCATTCCATACATGGGAGCCGTATCAATGAAATTAACCCCGTGGTCGATCGCAGCCTGGATCGCCGCCACGGCGTCTTGCTCGGATTGAGGTCCCCACATCCAACCGCCAATTCCCCATGCTCCAAAGGCGACGCGGGAAGCATCAATGCCCGACCCGCCTAGTATGTGGTATCGCATTCTTCTCTCCCTGTTTTGATGGGTTGCCGTCCTAAGCTATGCCAATTAATCATACGAAACGCAAGCGGCCTGAAGAGCCTTCCACACAAGACCTTGAAGCTGGACAAACCGACCACGGGAAGTTCAAACTTCAAGCCTCCGCCGCCCGATCACGTGGCGCCGATCGGGAACTTCAGCGGGCAGCCTCCCGCTTGTCGCGTCTCGACCCCTGGGCGGCCGCCATCGCCCAAGGTCGGCATGCTGCAACGGGGCTACCTCGACGAAAGCTTTCCCCCCGGGCGAAGCGGAAATCCCGGGGTTCCTAATTAAGCGCTGAACACCACCTTCTTGATGACGTCCTTGGTCCACAGAACCGCCTGCCACTCTTCCTGCTTTACCTGCTCCGGCTCCATGGAGCTCGACCTTTCACCTCCGCGCATGCTGCTCTCGATACCCCAGAATCCCCTGAAACCGGCCTTCAACGAAATGTTGAGCAACCGTTCGATATCCCACGCCGGATGCGTGCCGTCGGGCTGCCAAGACGCCTTGACCGACACTCCCTTGGCCCAACGCATCAGCTTCTCAACGGCCTGGTAGCGGTCAACCGATTCGGGAAAGTTGCCGTAATCGGGAAGGACACCAAAATGAGGGCTGTTGACCTTCTCCATGAGAGCAGCAAGCCACTCCGGATCAGATGACAAACCGCCGTGGTTCTCAATAATCACATTTACTTGAAACTCCTTGGCGTACTCCAGCAAGGCTCCGAAGGATTCCGCCGCCCGATCCACCGAATCCGGATCCTCCTTCCACGTGTTACCTCCTCCGTAAGCGTTGCAACGTATAGCGTGACATCCCAGGTAAGCCGCAATCTCAATCCACTTGCGATGGTTCACAGCGGCCCGCATACGCTCCGACCGGTCCGGTGACGCCATCGCACCTTCTCCGTCCACCATGATCAAGACGTTCTGCACGTTGTGCTCCCGGGAGGCTTGATTCAGCCGATCCAGGTACATGGCCAGTGGAACTTCAAAAAACGTGGTGACCAACTCGACCCCATCCAGTCCAAAGTCCTGGCGACAAATCCGGTGGATATCGGTCAACTTCCACACACCGGCGCGAAAGCTTCGCACCAGCGACCATGTGGCGAGAGAAATCTTGTTCTCCGCAGGAGACGGATACATTACGGTCGGGGCCGCCCGAACCGCCGACCCCAGTCCCGCCATGACCGCCATCGAGGACCCAAAAAACGCTCTGCGATCCAAAGAGTTCATTACAGCTACCTCCTTCTTTGGCGTCCAGTTTCCCTCAATCCTAAGAAAATCGCCAGATCCGCTATTTTCACAAACGCGGGTGGCACCCACAAGACAACCGAACCTTCGGTGGCTTTCAATTCCCATCACACCTATAATTCCGCCCCAAGCAATGTTTCAAGGGTCAAATCTTCGATGAGGGCGATGAACCTACTCCCTTCGACCAGCGTGGGCTCGTCACAAGTACCGGGGGTATCCGCCCGAGCCATAGGCGCCTGTGTTCCGCTTACAGCTGGGGGCAAACCAATCGCAGCCCGGAGGCCGAGCGACCTCTTCGGGACGGAAGGCGAGGCCGGCGAGCCGACATAGGCTTTTCAACCTTGCCCATTAGGAGAACAAAACGTGACAAGACGGGAATTCGATCAAGCCGTAGCCAGGTTATTCGACCAATATGAGTCATTGGTGCGACAACCCAACCGCCCGATGGAAACCGAGAACGGTATTTTCCGGCGGTGGGCTTTCC
>JAPXNP010000202.1:1943-4589 GCA_033811955.1 Acidobacteriota bacterium | reverse complement strand
CAAGAAATCCGGACGGCTAGTCGAATCGGCCGGTTCCAGGCAGCCGGCTATGTGGTTCTCGTCGCTCTCTGTGCGGCGGCGGTTTACTTGGTGTATCGGACTCCCCGCGTGCGGGAATTCGGCGTGGAGACGCTCGCAAAGGTGTTGGGATGGTAGCAAGCAAAGAAGATACGACGAGGGGTGTCGGGACTCTTGCGCTGTCGGGAGACTTCCTTCGTCACACGGTACTTTCGCCTCCGGCGGTGCGCTTGGGACTCGAGGCGGCAAATTCATGACTGCAAGAAGCATTCAGGAAGAGTTGATCTTCAAGGCCTTGGAAAAACTGGAGAAGCACGGCTCCACGGGATTCTTGGAACTTAAGCACCCTGATGGATCCGAGACGATCACGGTTTATCTCTTCGACGGGCTGATCGAGGCGGCTTCCAGCAACTTGGAGCCTTTCCGCCTGGGGCAGTACGCTCTCCGGGCCGGGCACCTGGTCGAAAACGGGTTGGCTAACCTCCTTCAGCGGGCGGAGAGGGAACGGACTCGACTGGGACAGCTGCTGGTCGAAAGCCGAGCGGTTTCGGAGTCCGAGCTGCAGGAGCTCCTCACGGAACAGCTGGCCTCCGCGCTGGAGCGCGCGGTAGGCGCCGGTTACGGCGTCACGAAATTTACCGGAACCACTGAGACGGCTATGCGCTATCGACTGGCTTTCAGCGCTTTTCACGCCGCCCTCGAGGTGGCTCGCCGGCGGCCTCGGCGACTGCGGCTCCTGCCCGAGCAGGGTCTGGAGCTTAACCTGCAAGGGGAAGGACCGGGTGGACACTGGCGGCCGGAAGAGATTGCCGTTATGTCGGAACTCCGGTACCCCGTGACCGTCCAGGATCTGCTGGAAAGATCGACCCTACAGGAGAACGAAATCCTGGGTGTCCTGCAGATCCTGACCGACCTGGGAATGCTTAGGGTCGGAGAGAGGGTCCCACCCCGTGAAACCGCCTTGATGCGCCCCGAACGTATGCCCTTGGAAAACTTGATCCCCCGCGTACCGAAAATAAACCTCGATCAACGGGTGGAAATGATCAACCAGGAATACTCTCCCGTCACCGAACAGTTTCGGGCCTTGAAGGTGCGCTTGCAAAGTCAAACCGACCCGCCTGTTCGGATCCTCTGCGTGACGAGTCCGATGCCGCAGGACGGCAAGTCGCTGGTGGCTACGGACTTGGCCTGGAGTTTCTCGCGGGAGCCGGGCCGAAGGACTTTGTTGATCGACGCCGATCTGCGCGGACCCACTGTGCACGAGAAGTTGGGAATTCCTCGGGAGCCCGGCCTCGTCCAGTATCTCCTCGGGCGGTTGGACCCCCAATGTTATATCCGCCGGGCGGGCGATCTCTACGTATTGACGTCGGGTGCGACACGGGAGGACGCCGTCGAGCTTCTGTCGCTGGGACGGATGCGGGACCTGTTGCGATTCGCGGGCCGCGAGTTCGATACCGTCATCGTTGATACCCCGCCGGTGCTGCCCATCGCCGACGCACGAATTCTCTGCCAACTCGCCGAAGCCACCGTCCTGGTCATTCGGCAGGGCAGGACTCCCTACCGCCTCGTCGAACGTGCATTGGAATCTCTGGACCGCCGCAAGTTGCTGGGCGTTATCCTGAACGGAGTCCGCACGACCGGGATCGACGGCTACTATCAGTACAGCTACTACTATGCCTACCCGTACACGAGTTCTCAGCCCAAAGACGGTGTCATCGAGCTGAAGGCGCGCCCGCGGGGACCCGGGAGGCGGTCCTCGACGTCGATTGTTCCGCAATGAAAAGGAGCCTGATCGCAGCCGGTGTTTCCCTCTGCCTGTCAGCTTCCGCCTGGGGCGGCGGGGAGGTGGAACGGGTCTTCGTCGTTTACAACGGGACCGTCGCGACCTCCGTCGCCTTGGCGAGGGAATACGCCGCCACCCACCACATTCCCGACGCGCAGCTGTGTGCCGTACCCGCCCCCGCGTCCGACGTCGTGGAGCGCCCGGTCTACGAACGGGCGATCGAGCGGCCTGTGGCCGAATGCCTCACGGCACGCAACCTGCAGGACCGGACCCTCTTCTTGGCCGTCATGCAGGGAGTGCCCGTCTGGATCCGAGGAGACGCAGGAGGGGTGGGAGATCTGGCGTCGGTAGATTCCGAACTGGCCCTGCTCTACCGCCGGCTGACGGGACAGGAACCCGGCACTTTTGGCAAAGTCGATAATCCCTATTTCCAGGAGGACCCGGCGGCGCCGGTACCCCCGTTTCGGCGGGAGCGGTACGACATCTACTTGGTAACCCGCCTGGCCGGGTTCTCCTTCGAAGACGCACGGCGACTGTTTGCCCCCGCCTCTCCGGCGGCAGACGACCGGGCCTTGGTCGGCATCGACTTGCGCGCTCCGCGAGGCGCACTGATTTACGACTGGGTGGCGACGACCGTCCGGAGCCTCCTCGCTCGCGGACACCGGGTGGAACTGACGGAGACGGGAGTGCCGCCGGTCTGCGAGGCGCCTTTTGACCTATTTCTGCTGGTGGCTTCCTCGTTTCCGGCCGGACCGGAGGCCAAGGATTTGCCGGATCGGCTGGCGGAGAGGGCTCTCGGCCTGGTACTCCCGGGAGGCGGTAGCCCTCCTGTCGGGCAGGGCGAA
>JAPXNP010000202.1:0-1933 GCA_033811955.1 Acidobacteriota bacterium | reverse complement strand
ACCTGGACGCGGTCGGCGGCTCTCGAGCTGATTGCGCGCGGTGCCGCGGGATCGGCTTATTTTGTAGCGGATCCCTCGGTGGACGGATTCCCCCGCCCGCAAATCTTGTTCCCGGCTTACCTGGCGGGAAGAAACTTGGCGGAAAGTTTCTACGCGGCCTCCCGCTACCTGAGCTGGCGTACCGTCGTGCTGGGCGACCCGCTGCGCCGGGCACGACCGTCCCCCGAGCCTCCCGAAACGTGGGTAGAAAAAGTGGATCCCGCGACGGGCTGGTCGGAGCCGTTCGCCACCCGCCGTAAGGGCTACCTCGTACACCGCTACCAGACCACCGCCGAAGCGGCGGGGGCTTTGGTGCGGGCTGAAGCGGCCTACCGACGGGGGGAAGGGGAGGAGGCCCTCCGGTGGGTCGAGGAAGCCCTTCGGCTGGATCCCCGCGTGGTCGACGCCCATCTCCTACACGCGCGGCTGCTGGAAGCCGCCGGACGCTGGGAAGAAGCCGTCCTCGCCTACGAACGAAGCCTGGAGCTACACCCACTCCGGGAGGCGAATGTCCTGGAGTCACTGGTGCGGATCCTGGTGGATCGGCTGAAGCAGCCGAAGCGGGCTGAATCGCATGCGGCACAACTGCTGAAAGCTCGCGGGGCGGGGGATCCCGAGGCGGCTCGGTTGTGGGGGCGCGTACTGCTCGACCTGGAGCAATTCGATGAAGCCCAAGGCATCTTCGCGCTGTGGGCTAAGCACAGCGCAGAGCCACCGGCTTTTGCGCTGGAAGGCCTGGGGGACGTCGCCCGCCGGCGGGGTGAGCTCGAGCAAGCCCGGAGCTTCTATGAGCGGGCTCTGGCGGCTCCGGGAGCCGACGCGGAGGCGATCCGTCGCAAACTTGCCTTGCTGCCGAGTGCTGAGCCGGGGATTGCGGAGATTGACCCTGCCGGCGGGGCGCTGTCGAAGCCGGTGAAAGCTTCGGAGGTCCCGGCGGAAAGACCGGACACCGGTTCGACCCGGGAAAGCGTCGAGCCGGCGCGTATTGCGAATGGAGCTTCCCTTGACCAAACTCAAGTGGTGTCGCGGCCGAAGGGAAAATCCGGTCGGGTGGTCCTTCGCCTGTTTTTGGACGAACATGGGCAATTGTTGGAGGTGGAACCGGTCTCGGGAGATAAATCGTTGTACCGGGAAGCCCGGGAGACGGTGCGCTCCTGGCGGTACGTCCCGAAGCTGGTCAACGGCCGCGCCGTGGCCGATTGGGTTACGGTGACAATTGAATTCCGAAGGAAGCGAGGATGACGGGAAGGACCCGGACTACGCCGAGGGAGAGAAGAGCCGCCCTGAATGTGCGTAGGCGCGTCACCCCTTGCGACTACGTTCGGCGACCCGGGAAGCGTCGGAATGCGGGTCACGGCGAGGGTATCGTAAATGCACAGGAATGCTGCGTGACGCAATCGTCCGACACGGGAGTAGTGCCATGATGAAAAGAGACTGTTGGTTCGGCCCGAAGCGGTGGATCGTCTGGTTGGCTTTGGCTCTCTGGTTGGGAGGCTGTTCGGAGGATCCTGTCGCTCAGCGGGATCGCTACATCCAAAGTGCCGAGGAGTATGCGGAGCAAGGAAAATACCAGGAAGCCGTCATTCAATATCTGAACGCCCTTAAAGCCGATCCGGGTTTTGTTCCGGCCCGCTTGGCTCTGGCGGAGACTTACGAAAGACTAGGGGACTTCTCCGCCGCGGTCAACGAATACCGCAGGATCGTCGACGAAAACCCCGCTAACGTTCCGGCTCGCCTGCGCCTGGGGAGGTATTACCTTGGAGCGGGGCAGCAGGATCGACGATGGTTTGATGAAGCCCGGCGTTTGGCGCAGGAGGTTCTGGAGCAAGAGGCGGAAAACGTGGAGGCCAAGATTCTCCTGGGTAACGCGCTGGCGGGGCAGCAGGATTTCGAA
>JAPXNP010000201.1:0-4591 GCA_033811955.1 Acidobacteriota bacterium | reverse complement strand
TGTCTCCCCGCCGACGGTTCGAAAAGCATCTGCCGAAATTTCCCGCGGCTCTCAGTTCACCCGCGAACTTGAGCGCTGTAACGCCATGGGCAGCAGGTTGCGTTCTATCGCTCTTAGGTACTTCATGCTGGATCGAACGGAAAACAGCTTAGGGAGCATCCGGACAAACCGCCGCCGAGACAAGAAAAAGCGTAGATAAGCCTCCCGCTGTATTTGCTTAAGCCTCCGGAAGTCGAACTCGTCGGTCCGAATCCGGTGAACCAAGTTTAAGTGATCCACCCGATCGAACATATTCCGAGCGACGACTTCGCGGCTGAGTTCCGTGCCCGGATAGGGTATGACGATGCTGAAGAGCGCCTCATCCAGCTCGCTCCGGCAGGCGAAGTCGATGGTCATCCGCATCTCTTCGATGGTTTCCGTGGGGAACCCGATCATGAAGAAGCCGAGCGTTTCGATACCGTACTGTTTGCACCATCGGACCACGTCCCGTGCGTGGTAAAGCTTCAGGTTCTTCTTCATGAGTCGCTGCAAACGAGGGCTGGCCGATTCGACGGCAATGCAGAGGTGATGGGTTCCTGCGGCCGCCAGTTTTCGGATCAGCTCTTCATCCAGCCGTTCCAGCCGCACACCGTTGCCGAATTGGAGTGCTGTCTCCATGCCGGATTCCACGATGAGATCGCAGATCCGCTTCGCCCGATCCATATCGAAGTTGAAGACGTCGTCTTCGATCATGAATTCCTGGATATGGTATCGCTCGTACAGTAACCGCATCTCCTCCAGGACGTTCTCCGGACTGCGGGCTCGGAACCGCTTCCCGAAGAGGTCGTGGCAGTAGATGCAGTGCCAAGGGCACCCCCGGCTTGTGAAGATCTGAATTGCTCTTCGGTACTTGGGGGTGTGTCGGGCCGACTCCGCCACGGCATAGCGGTCCAGATCCAGCAGATCGTAAGCGGGCAACGGAATCGAGTCGACGTCTTCGATAAACGGGCGTGGGACTCCCCGATGGACTTGTCCGTCCGCGGTCTTGAAGGCCAGGCCCGGCACCTGAGCCAAATCGCCCCCTTTTTGCAGAACCTGCAGCAGTTCTCCGAAAGTTGCTTCTCCTTCACCAAGGCAAACAAGATCGGCAAAAGAGTGACGTAAGACTTCTTCGTAAGCGATCGTCGGATGCTGGCCCCCGAAGACAATGGGAAGGCGTGGTGCGTGATCCTTGATCCGACGCGCCGCTTGCGCGGCCCCTTCCCACTCTGCGGTCATGCAAGAGATCCCGGCCAAATCCCAGTTCCGTTCGCGCAACTTGGCCGCCAAAACCGGTTCCGATTCCTCCTCCAGGGCCAGATCCAAAATTTCAACATGATGGCCCAATCGGCGGGCGATCGGGGCGATATAAGCCAGTCCGATGGGGATCCCGACAATGAAATCCATGAATGTCGGTTTGCCGCGAACCAGCAGTATGTTCATTGTCCCAACGCCTCGCCCGCGTTATCGGTCCCGGAATATCGGGAGACGGTAAAAAATGGCCAGTTTCTCCGCCCGGGGAATCCAACGGCGGAGTCGGTTCGGATCCACAAAGAAGCTTCCCAGCAGCGCCGGTAGACCTGGATTGGGCGCATGGCAATCTCGGCAGCAAGGGTACTCCTCGAGCCGGCCTTGCAACTGCGCCTCGCGCCACCGTTGCATCTGGGGGGAGTTCCACAGCTCGAATACCGACTTCTCGCGTACGCTCCCAACGGCGGGCGCCTCGTAGGAATGACAGCAAGGCCGCAATTCTCCTTCGTAGTTGATGTGGATGGGGCCTTGCCACAGCTGATAGCAGGGATGCCGCCGCCGATCGTGCCGCAGTCGTTCCTCCCGAGCCACTCCAGGGATGACAACTTCGTCTTCCTTTATCCGGATCTCATTGACGCCTTCCAGGTCCCACATACGATGAAAGGCTTCGATCTGATGTTCGTTACCCGGCAGGCGTACCATCTGGAGGACGACGAAAACCTCGGCCTCCAGTTCGTTCTTGACCTCCAGAAAGCGCAGAATGTTCCTCCGGACTTTCTCGAATTTCGCATTCTTCCGATACTGTTCGTAGACCTCGGGGGTCGCTCCGTCGAAAGCGATAATGAGGTGGTCCAATCCCGCTTCGATCAGGAGTCGACTTCTTTCCTCGTCCAACAAGGTGGCGTTGGTGGAGAGTACGGTATACAAGCCGGCGTCCCGGCAGTAGCGGATCATGCGGAACACGTCGGGGTTGAGCAAGGGTTCTCCGAGACCCCAAGGAAACACCAGCTCGGAAGCGTCACGGATCTCGTCAACGATCCGCTTGAACAGTTCGAGGTCGAAATCTTTCGGAGGATATTGCGTCAGGTTCCGTGGACACATGGGACAAGCGAGATTGCAGCGTCCCGTGTTCTCGATGATCACGGTGATGGGGTATGAGTCGACTTGGGAACGGCCGGCCAGGTAGGCTGACAGCAATCTCAGGCGATTTTGTACTCGGCTTTTCTTCATGTCGCAAGCCGCCCGAAGACGTAGTGTCGGTCGGCCTCATCATAGCAAAGCGGCGGAGATGCGTCGGCGGTCCGGCCCGGGTAGACGGATCGGCCGGGATCGGAGAAAGTCCCGCAAACCTGTGCGCCGGGCCGGGTCCGAGGATCGGCCGGAAGCAGCACCGGAACGTCGTTCACCTGGTTACGGTAACTTGCTCCTCCCAATCGTCGCTCACGCGAACCCCGAAAGATCGAACCTTCCGTGCCGCAGCGGCCTGAAGGCGGACAGAGGACTTGTGCAATCGGACGAGGGTGCCCCGGAGGAAGTTCATTGGATCCAGAAATCGTTGTCGTCGTGACGGCGACGCTTCTGCTCGTAGACTTTGAAGCGCGACCGCAGCCGCCGCATCCGCCATTGGTTGTAGGCGTAACGCAAGCGGTCGATTCTCACCCAGCCGCGGAGGTAAAGCCATCCGAACAGCATTCCACCAAGATGGGCCACATGGGCGATGGTGCTGCCGGGGCTGGCCAGAGCCGAAAGGAAAGCGAAGGCGCCGATGGCGAGGACGAAGTATTTCACCTTGACCGGGAAGAGAAAATACAAGTAGACGTACCGGTTGGGGAACATCAACGCGTAGGCCAGCAGGATGCCGTATACGGATCCGCTGGCTCCGATCGTAGGAATGGTGGAATAGGGATCCACCAGGACGGAAAGGAAACCCGCTCCCACGCCGGTGACGAAGAAGTATCGCAAGAAGGCGTGACTTCCCCAGTATCTTTCCAATTCGGAGCCGAACATCCACAAGGCGAACATGTTGAAGAAGATATGGAAGAAGTCGGCATGCAGGAAGAGATAAGTCACCAGCTGCCAGACGAATAACTTGCCCAACACCAACGCCGGAGTCAGCCCGAAAATCCGAAGGATCTCGTGTCCGCCCCCCACCCACATGGAGAGGATTTGCCACAAGAAGACGAGGACATTGATCAATACCAGGGTACGGACCATTCCCGAAAACCGAGGGCCCAGCCTGATCTGGTATTGGGGACCATAACCCATATCCTGATAATATCATTGACGAAGTTGACGATCCCGTTTTCGTTCTCCGCAATGCACGAGGTGCTCGAACCTGCTTTCCGGGGCAGTAGGCCGCGTTTCGAGGGTCGTGGGTCGGCGTGTCGTCCCAACCCTCCCAGGTGCTCGAGGGTGACGGGGAAGATTAGCGGACAACTTCGGAGAGCCGAGTCTTGGGTTTCCCGAGGCGACAAGGCGGGAGACGTCTGCACCTCGCGCCGCCGTCCCGCGTTATGCGGAGATCACCGAGGCTATCAGCGAAAGGGCCGTGAGGAGGATGCATACCAAGGCGGCAACCAGCTGTGAGAAGGTCTCACGACGGAGAGGGTTCAACATCATCCCGGCCAACAAGCCGCCCAGAAATCCCCCGAGGTGTGCATAGTTGTCCACCCCCGCCCAGAACAGCCCGAAGGCGAATAAGATGACGGCGTAGGTGAGCGCTTGGCGACCCAGTTGGGAACTGCCGGTCTTATGTCCCGCCCAGACCAGGGCGCCGAAAAGCCCGAACAGTGGAGCCGAGGCTCCCAAAGTCAGCGGCGTTCCCATGAGCGTGCTGAGAAGGAAACCGGTGACGGAGGAGAAGCTGTAGATCAAGACGAGTCGGCTGGGCCCGTATGCTTCGGCGGTCACGGGACTCAACTGGCGCACCCACATCAAGTTGAACAGAATGTGAAGCACGCCGGCGTGTAGCCAAGCCGCACTGAGCACCGTCCACCATCGTCCCAAGCCGACGACGGGCAACACACCGCTGGCTCCGAAGGTGTACAAGGCCTGATTGCTGGGGCCGAGGATGGCGAATCCTCCCGTATGGATTCCTCTGAGATCCCATGCCAGGGTGGCCACATACACAAGGATGCATCCCCACGTGACCATGTGGACGAACCCCAGGTCGCGACCCAGGTGCTGGAACAGCCTGGCGTAGCCCCAAAGACCCGGATTCCAGGCCCCACAGTGGTAGCACCGCTCGTCGTCGACGCCTACCAGTCTGCCGCAAGAGCGACAGACGACTGATCCGGAACGGACCCTAGTCCACATGGCTTCT
>JAPXNP010000200.1:0-4598 GCA_033811955.1 Acidobacteriota bacterium | reverse complement strand
CCCTCGCCGTGAAGCCGCCGATCGTCGGAGCCGCCGTCCTGGTCTTCTTCCTCACCGCGGCCGAGCATCGTCTCCTGATGCTCGGCATAGGCCTCCAGCACGGCCGGGTGGCAATAGGACAACGTCAGAGGTCGCCGGCGCATCCGCTTCTCCGCATTTTCAAAGCTTCGATCGATTCCGCGTAACACGACATGAAGCGGAATCCCACTCTCCTTCCAAAGCTCGATCAGGCACCAGTCCAAGGGTGAGACGAGAAGGTTCCGTCCTCGTTTTCGAACGAAGTACTCTTCCACCTCGGTGAAATAGGCAAAATAGTTATCTTCTATCACCGCGGCATCTCCCGCTTGGGTCATTCCGGTTCCATCGTCACGAAGAACTGTCGGCCGCCGACACTTTCGTGCGAAGAGCTTCATAGTACAAGCGGAGTCCGTGCAAGGTCAGATCGGGTTCGACGACGTCGAATTCCGGGGACTCCTTAGCCATCAGCCGGGCGAATCCCCCCGTCGCTATTACCTTCGGGGCTTCCCCAAGCTCCTTTCGGATGCCCCCTAAGATCCGCTCCACCAAGCCCAGATATCCGAAATAGAGCCCCGCCTGCATGCTCTCAACGGTGGTACGTCCGATACACCGTGGCGGCGGAAGGATTTCGATGCGCGGCAACCGGGCCGTTCGCTGAAACAAAGCGTCCGCCGAAATTCCGATTCCCGGAGCGATGGCGCCGCCCAGGTACTCGCCCTCCGGGGACACGACATCGAACGTCGTGGCGGTACCGAAATCCACTACCACCGCCGGCGATCCGAACAAGGTCCGCGCCGCCAGAGCATTGGCCAACCGGTCGGCCCCCACTTCGTCAGGACGATGGTACCGTACCCTCACCAGGTTCTGCTCGGCCGGCTCGACGAACACGGGCGTAACCCTAAGAAAATCCTCACAGAACTCTGTCACCGCCTCATTCAATGGAGGCACCACCGAGGCTACAACAGCCCCGCGGACCGCCTCTCGCGGAATTCGGTGGAGGTTGAACAAGGTGCTGCACAGAATGGTGTACTCGTCTCCGGTTTCCGCACGCCGCGTGTTGAGGCGCCAAGAAAACAGGAGCCGATTCCTTTCAAATACTCCCAGTACCGTATGGGAGTTTCCCAGGTCGATGACTACCAGCATGACTAAGGTCTTCTCTCCCTTCCGTCCCAACAAACCCCAGTCGCAAGCATCGAAGACCGGGTTTCAGTGCCGGAAGTGACGAACGCCCGTAAAGACCATGGCCATGTCATGTTCGTCCGCCGCCTGGATGACCTCATGGTCCCGAATGGAACCGCCCGGCTGAATGACCGCCCGAATGCCTCTGGCGGCCGCTTCGTCGATCCCGTCGCGAAAGGGGAAGAAAGCATCGCTGGCCATTGCGGCCCCCTCCAGCGAGAACCGCGCCTTCTCAGCCGCGAAACGAGCCGAATCGACGCGGCTCATCTGGCCCGCTCCGATGCCCAGGGTGCGCCGGTCACGCGTGTAGACAATCGCGTTGCTTTTGACGTGCTTACATACTGTCCAGCCGAACAACAGTTCGGCTATTTCCTGGTCACTGGGAGAGCGCCGCGTGACAACCTTGAGGTCTTCCACCTTGGTGTAATAGCGGTCCTTATCCTGGGCCAGGATGCCACCCTGGATCCGTTTCAAGTCCAGCTCCCCCAGAGCGTCCTCCGCCGCCCGATCAAACGGCATACGCATGATGCGGAGATTCTTCTTGGTCTGCAAAATCGGAAGGGCCTCCTCCGCGTAATCCGGGGCGATCACCGCTTCAACGAACAGCTGCGCCATCGACTCGGCCGCCTCACCGTCCACTCTTCGGTTAAAGGCGACGACGGAACCGAAGGCCGAAACGGGATCGCACTCCAGTGCCCGCTCGAAGGCCTCCTGTGGAGTGGCCCCAAGGGCCACCCCACAGGGATTGCTGTGCTTGATGATGGCACAGGCCGTCTCGGCAAAATCCACGATCAACGTCCAGGCCGCTTCCAGGTCCAAGTAGTTATTGAAGGACAATTGCTTGCCGTGAAGTTGCTCCGCCCCCACCAGACCGGTGGGCACCGCTGTAACCGGACGGTACAGCGCGGCCCGTTGGTGCGGGTTCTCCCCATAGCGGAGCTGCCTCTCAAGAACCAGATCTAAGAACAGCGTCTCGGGCAGGTGATCCGTTCCCGCCGCCAGACGCTCTAAATAGCCCACAATAGCCGCGTCATAAACCGCTGTATGTCCGAAGGCCTTGCGAGCCAGTCGGCTCCGAGTCTCGAGCGCCGTCTCACCGTCGTTGCGACGCAATTCCTCAAGTACCGCGGGATAGTCGGCCGGATCCACCACCACCGTCACCGTGGCGTGGTTCTTGGCGGCGGCTCGGATCAAAGTGGGACCGCCGATGTCAATGTTCTCTATGGCCTCTTCGACACTGACGTCCGGTCGCCGAATTGTCCGCGCAAAGGGATACAGATTAACCGCCACCAGCCCGATAGGAGGAATCCCATGCTTCTCCAACGTCGCCCGGTGCTCAGGATCATCATGGCGGGCCAGGATCCCCCCGTGAATACGGGGATGAAGCGTCTTGACCCTGCCGTCAAGGATCTCGGGGAACCCGGTATGCTGAGAAACCGGCGTAAATTCGATTCCGGCCTCTTCTAAAGCGCGACCCGTACCACCGGTCGACAATAATCGAATCCCGAGTTCTCTGAGTCCGGCCGCGAACTCAACCAGACCTTGCTTGTCGGAAACGCTGAGTAGTGCCCACTCGACTTTCATGGTTCCGTTTCTCCTTGCGAGACCTCGATACTAGTGCCGGGGAGGAAACGTCATGATATTGCTCCCACGACGGCATTGCAAACGCGGCTGGGCCCGCCCCGTTTCCGGGATGCGGAACGATAGCGCTCTACACAAAGGGTCTCTCACGCCTGAAGTCACCGTGCTTGAGTGAGTTCGGAGACTTCTCCGAAAACGGCCTCCCCCGCCGGCCACTCTGAGCACAGCCGGAAAGAGAACAGGGCGCCCTCCGTCTCTTCCCTCCTGATGCCGAGGTTCTGAAGCTACAGACACGGGCTACCAGGTGCAGGCGAGGAGATCCGCTGATCGGACACAACGTATTAAGGTAGAAACCGCCGCCGAAAAGCTGGATCTGCGTCCGTCGGCTTCCCCTGAAGGGTCTTACCGAGCTCCGGGCAGCCAGGAAGCCTCGGAGCCACGAGCCTTAGGGTAAGCAGGTTCGCCCGGAAAGAGCGGCAACCGATGCACCGCCGTCATAAGCCAACACTCGTCCGGTGAAACTAAGAGCTTGGGCTTCGAAAGATCGGTTCATTCCTTGATTTCGGAACGTTTTTGAGCGTCGTCCTGAATTTCCTTCAGGCAAACGAAACAAATTCCGTCCGGTTACGTCTATGTATTTGAAGGCAGAAACGAGGGAGTCCCCCCTCCCTCGCTCCTCCTCCCCTTGGTGGGCCCGTTCCCCCCCAACGGGCTCACCCCCTCCTCTCATTCGAGATTGCACAACTGCGCAATCACTCGAGCCAGGACCTGGGTTCCTTCCCGCCCCCAGCCTCGGTTTTCGGCGGCATTGAAAAACTGGTGCACCAGTGAAGTCGCCGGCAGTACTGCACCATGTTGGCCGGCCGCTTCCAAAACCAGCTTCAAGTCCTTCTGCATCAGCTCCACCATAAATCCGGGGGCAAAATCCTTCGACAGAATCCGCGGCCCCAGGTTGGAAAGCTGCCAGCTCCCCGCCGCTCCTCCCCGGACGGCTTCAATCATTCGCTCCGCATCCAAATTACAGCGGCGAGCCATCGCCACGGCCTCGGAAACCCCCAAGAGGGTGACCGAAACGAGGATTTGGTTGCACAACTTTGTCAACTGTCCGCATCCTACAGGTCCGCAATACGTGATGGTCTTCCCCATTCGCTGAAGAACCGGCAAGATACTGCGGAGAGCACTTTCCGGCCCCCCGACCATGATTGCCAAGGTCCCTTCCTTCGCACCCACGTCTCCGCCGGACACGGGCGCATCCAGCAACGTCATCTCCCGTTCCTGGAGACGGACGGCCATCTCCTGTTCCGCGGCCGGTGCGATCGTACTCATGTCCACAACCACCTGCCCCGGTCGGCCGCCCGCCAAGACCCCCTCCTCACCGAGCACGACTTCCCGTACCGCTTCGGTATCTTTCACGATGATGATTACCAAGTCCGAAGTCTCCGCGACTTCCGCAGGTGTTGCAGCGACGGTCACGTCCGCCTGGGGAAGGGATGAAACGAATTCCTCCGCCCGTTCACGGGTACGATTGAAGACGACCAAGGAATAGCCTGCTTCCGCAAGATTCCCAGCCATCGGTGCTCCCATAATCCCCAAACCTATGAACCCGATCTTCACCGGTGCCTCCTTTTCTCCACGTTCAGAGCGCGTGTGTCATTGTCGGGCCGGGTAATCCTCACAGACTTAAAGCCGGGGCATTCTTACCCGGCCGATCAGGCCCTCCGCCCGGCCCCAATCTCCGCTCAATGGAGAGTCCTCCGGAGGGTCCAGTCACGGCATCAGTGTCTCGGATCCGATGCGAGGCGTCAACCGGGCCTGTTGCC
>JAPXNP010000199.1:0-4604 GCA_033811955.1 Acidobacteriota bacterium | reverse complement strand
TAGTTGTCGCCTCCCGAACTGGGGTGTAAGTCGATGCGATAGCTTCCGACCCCGACAGCGTCAGGGAAACGCTCGGCCGCCGGCTCTCCGAAATCACTCGCCAAGAGGCGACGGCGAGCTTCCGTTGCCACGTGCTGTTCCACTACCGTAAGCTCCGCTCGGATCCGCCGCGATTCCCGAATGTAGGGATACTTGGCCAAACCGTCCCGAGTACCGACCACGTCGCGGCGGAGCCGGAGGCCGGGCCAACCCGCACCTCCGTCCGGCCGCGGTGCTTCAGTCTGCATCCAATAAAGCAGGGAGAGGCTCAGCTGTTTGGCTCGTCGCAAATGCCTTGCGGCTTCCTCGGACGTCACGTCGTGAAGATTCCCCAACCAATAATCGTTCTGGGGCCAGTTGATAAGAGAGATGTCACTGCGGTAAGCGCCCGGCCGAAAATTGTTCCGATTCGCAATCCGGCGGTACAACCAAAGGTTCATTTCTTCGCTGCTCGGTCCCCCGGCCGTGGGATCGAAGTTTAGGCGACGTCTCTCCAAAGTCTGAGGATGCGACGTCTCCCAGCTGAGCAGTTTCCCGGGCCACGGGGGACGAAGCTCGGGTACATAGTCACGCCAGAAGTCGTACTCCTCCGGTTTCTCAATCGTGTGATCCTCGCCCGGGAGATAATCCGCCGCAAAGCAGACCGTAAACGCCTGGACGTTGGCGGGTTGCGCCGTCTCGGGTGCGTGCGGCTCGCCTGTTTCGCCGCGGGACTCGGAGCCGGTGACATATTCGGTCCCGGTAAGAGGAAGAAGATCGCCCTGCTCGGTGGCATCTAGGAAATATCGAGCCCGCAGCGTACGCTCGATCCCGTCCTCGAGAGATTGCACGGTTACGGCCCGCACTCGATCGCGTTCCACATCAGCCCTCACCGGCACGTGACGCAGCAAAACCATCAGCCGCCCTCCGGCCAAGTACGGCAGCAACATGGCTTCCAGCACTGCGAGCGACACTCGTGGTTCGTGGGTCAGACGGGAAACCAAGCCGTCGCCGGGATTCAGATTCCAGCGGGATCGGGCGGCCTCCGTGAGGGGGTAGTGAGAACGATAGTAGTCTCGTACGGCATCCCGGTAGGACTTATAACTCCGGTTCGACCCGAAAGACTCGATCCAAGGATGCTCGTCCGGCGGGACGGCCTGAGCCGTGAGCTGACCGCCGAGCCAATCCGTCTCTTCGGTCAGCACGACCCGCAGTCCGTTTCGCAGACAGGCCGTCGCGGCCGCCACCCCGCCCAGGCTTCCTCCAATGATCACCACATCCGCGCCCGCCTCTTTCGCCGAGCCGAGCCGGTGGGAAAGCAACAGTAAGCTGGAACCAGTCCACCCCATGAAAGCTCTCCGGCTGATGATCATGAGTCCTCCTTTGGGCTGTCACACCCCAGACCAAGGCACAGGCCCTCTCCTCCCGCTACTTTCCGATCCCGATCCTTTTCTCAGCCGACCGGAACGACAGCAAAAGCGGCCCGTCGGATCCGGCGTCTGCAACGCCATCGTACCAGCCCGGGAGAGTGCCCGCTTGCAGAGGCATCCGAAAAATAAAAAAGGAGCCGCGCGAGTGCGGCTCCCAGCTTGGTGCCGGAGGCGGGATTTGAACCCGCACACCCTTACGGGCGCCACCCCCTCAAGATGGTGTGTCTGCCAGTTTCCACCACTCCGGCATCCGAACTTTCAACCAACTTCCTGCGAGAATCAGGGCATTCCCTCCGTGGGATTGACCGGTTCAGGCCCTGTTTGTCCTTTCACCACTCATTGAACCGAGCCGCCGGACGGTTCGGCGCCCGGCTGAGGCGCCGGCGACGGGGCGCTTTCGGGCTGCTCCACCGGAGCCGCGGCGGGAGCCGGAGCCTCCTGGGTTACCCCTTCCATGACGGTGGACTCACTCCCCCGACTGTAGAAAATCGCCAGGGACATTGACGTCAGCACGAAGATTACCGCCGCCACGGCGGTAATCTTCGTCAGCAGGGTGGCGGCGCTCTTCACTCCGAACGCCGTCTGGCTCGAGACCCCGCCAAACGCCGCCGCCAAGTCGCCTGCTTTCCCGGACTGTAGCAGGATCACGAGCACCAGGACCAGAGCAACCAAGATGTGCAACACAATTAACGCAGCAAACATGCTTGCGGTTCCTCAGTACCGAATAATCTTAGCAAAAGAATCGGCCTCCAGGCTTGCGCCTCCCACCAGTGCCCCGTCGATATCCGGCTGCGCCATAAGGTCCGCAATGTTGGCAGGTTTGACGCTCCCCCCGTACAGGATGATGAAATCCTGCGCCAGCTGGGGCGAATACTTCTCGGTCAACCATCGCCGAATCATGGCGTGAACTTCTTGCGCGACCTCCGGGGTGGCCGTTCTGCCGGTACCGATCGCCCACACCGGTTCGTAAGCCACCAACACCCGCGATACCTGATCGGCCGACAAGCCACCCAAATCGGATCCAAGCTGCCCCAGGACTACCTGGGCCACCCGGCCCGCTTCGCGCTGTTCTAAGGTCTCACCCACGCAAAGAATCGGACGTAGGGGAGACGCTACGACCTTGCGGAGCTTGCGCGCGATCATCTCGTCGGTCTCGAAGAAATGCTGTCGGCGTTCCGAATGTCCAAGAATCACATAACGACATCCACAATCCAGCAACATCCCAACGGAGATCTCTCCCGTGTAGGCCCCTTCATCCTCCCAGTGGCAGTTCTGCGCACCCAAAGCGATTGAGGAACCCTGCAGTGCCTCCGCCGCCGCGGACAAGCCGGTGAAGGTGGGACACACCACTACCTCCACCGGTTCATACCCGTCCACCAAATCCCGCAGGCGCCGAATCGTCTCAACCACCTCGGCCCGCGTCTTGTACATCTTCCAGTTGCCGGCGATGACAGGTTTTCTTGCCATTTCAACTCCTTACTTGTCGCTCAGCACCGCAATACCCGGCAACTCTTTACCGGCCAAGAACTCCAGCGAGGCGCCTCCGCCCGTCGAAATGTGTGAAATCTTCTCGGCTACGCCCGCCTTGTTCACAGCAGAGACGGAATCGCCCCCGCCCACCAGGCTGAACGCTCCGGAATCCGCCACCGCTTCCGCAATAGCCAGCGTTCCCTTGGCAAATTGTTCTATCTCGAAGACTCCCAGAGGCCCATTCCAAATGATCGTCTTGGCGTCGGCCAACTTGCGGCGAAACTCTTGGATCGTCTTCGGTCCCACATCCAGTCCCATCCAGTCGGCGGGGATCTCGTCCACACTTACCACCCTCGACTCGACACCCGCTTCCAGCTTGGGAGCTACCACTACGTCGAGCGGCAGACCGACAAAGAGCTTTCGGCGCAGGGCTTCGTCCAAGAACTGGCGTGCCACACCGAGCTTGTCCTCTTCGACTAAGGACTTACCGACTTCCTTCCCCTGAGCCTTCAAGAAGGTGAACGCCATCCCGCCACCCAGCAAAATACAGTCGGCGAGATTCAAAAAGTTCTCCAGCACCTCGATCTTGTCGGAGACCTTGGCTCCTCCGAAAATCGCCACGACCGGTTTTTCCGCCTCGTAAAGCACGCGAGACAGCGCCTCCAGCTCCTTCTCGATGAGAAGACCGGCCGCGCCTCGACCCAAAACCTGCGGTACCCCCACCGTCGACGCGTGAGCTCGGTGCGCCGTACCGAAGGCGTCGTTGACGTATTCGTCAGCCAAGGCCGCGAGAGCACGAGCGAATTCAGGGTCGTTTTTAGTCTCTCCAGGGTAGAAACGAACGTTCTCCAGTAGAAGTACCTGACCCTCTTTCAGCGCTGAAACGGCCCTCTGAACCTTCTCCCCGATGCAGTCGTCAACAAAAACCACTTCCTCACCCAAAAGCGCGGACAACCGCTCGGCCACGGGAGCCAAAGAATACTCCGGTTTCCGCTCACCTTTCGGGCGCCCCAGATGGGAAGCGAGAATCACTTTGCCTCCCTTGTCTTTCACCAAGCGGATAGTGGGAAGAGCCGCCTGGATACGGGTATCGTCCCCCACTTTCCCATCCTGGATCGGAACATTGAAGTCAACCCGGATGAAGACGCGTTTGCGGGCGAGTTCGAGATCCCGTACAGACTTCTTCGCTATTTTCCGTGCAGCCATGGGTTACAACCTTTCCCCGATATACTTCACCAGGTCGACGACTCGGCAGGAATAGCCCCACTCGTTGTCGTACCAAGCCAGCACCTTGACCAGATTCGACTGCAGCACCTTGGTACACAGCGAGTCAAAGATGGAGGAATGCGGGTTCTTAACGAAGTCCACCGAAACGAGCTCTTCGTCGCAGTACTGCAGGATACCCCGCAAGGAACCCTCCGCGGCCTCCTTCACCGCAGCGTTGACCGAATCTGCCGTAACTTCCCTGCTCAGGACGGCCGTCAGATCGACCACCGAAACGGTAGGCGTGGGCACACGAATCGCAAAGCCGTCCAGCTTTCCATTCAAATCCGGGAGCACCAAGCCCACGGCCGCAGCTGCACCCGTCGTCGTGGGAATCATCGAAAGAGCGGCCGCACGAGCCCGACGCAGATCCTTGTGGGGTAGGTCGAGGATTCGCTGGTCGTTGGTATACGAGTGGATCGT
>JAPXNP010000198.1:0-4607 GCA_033811955.1 Acidobacteriota bacterium | reverse complement strand
GCACCGGGGCGGATCGAGGAGGTCGGCGTGCTGTTCCACCATGTGACGCTTTCCACCGTCCGTCTCTATTCGCTCGTGATATAGAAGTGACGCCCAGGGTTCGCGACAGCGATGCCGCGAAAGACCGCGGACTGTGCGCGGAGCCGCCAAGCGGGCCAGAACCGCCGATTTTAGAAGCCCCTGAAAATCGACCGCCAGCCCGAATCCCTGTTCTCGCAATGACGAAATCAGGCGGATTGCCCCCGGCAGGTTTCGGCCGCGGCGCCACGCATGCGTATCGGCGACCCAGATTTTCGTAACCCATGGAACACACCGAAGCAGCGGCTCCCAGGAACGCTCGGTCAGCCAGTGGACGGAAATGTCGGGGTTGTGCGAGGCGAGAAGCCCGACGGCCGGCAGAGTGTGAACGATGTCACCCAGCGAGCCCAGGCGGACCACCAGTAGCCTGGCAGGTACGTCTTCCGATTGACCGAGATCCCCGTCGGGTTTTCGTCGCGGAGGCTCTGGTCGGGCGAGTAGCGATCTGGTGTGCATTAGGTCTAAGGTTTGGCTTGGCCTGTCAGCTTACGTATTCTGACCAGTAGGTCCCTCGTCGAATGGCTTTTCGCATCACCGACGATGACCACCCGGCCGCCTATCCGGGCCATGGTTTCCCTTTCGGGCACGGATTCTTTTGTGTAGTCGGTACCCTTTGCGTGAACATGAGGACGGAGACGGCGAATCACCTGGTCCACGGTCGGATCGTCGAAGACAAACACCAGATCCACCGGGCGAAGGGCGGCGACCAGTTCCGCACGATCTTGTTCGGCCAGGATGGGACGTCCCGGGCCTTTCAGCCGTCGGACGGAGCGGTCGCTGTTGACGGCGACGACCAAAAAGTCTCCCTCCCGTCGCGCTCCCTCCAGATAGCGGACGTGTCCGACGTGCAGCAGATCGAAACAGCCGTTGGCCAAGACGACGATTCCGCCCCGGCTCCGCACCTCGTCGGCGCGCCGCACCGCTTCCTCCATTGTGACGACCACTGTATCAGGCATGCCGCAGGGCCTCCTGCAGTTCGGCTGCGCTAACCGTCGCGGTACCCTTTTTCATGACCACGATTCCTCCGGCGATGTTGGCCAGGAGCGCCGCATCCTGGTATCCGGTTCCTACCGCCAGGGCCGTGGCATAGACCGCCGCTACGGTGTCGCCGGCCCCTGTGACGTCCACCGCTTCCTGCCAACCGTAAGGTGGGATATGAAATACCTCTCCGTTCCGAAACAGCGACATCCCGAGTTTGCCTCGAGTAACCAGAAGCGCTTCGAGTCCCCACTTGGAACGTGCTCTTTCACCCAACGCCTCCAAGCGGCGCAGATCGTGCCCGATCTTCTGCCTGAGAGCGGTTTCCACCTCGGTGATGTTGGGTGTCGCGGTGGTGGCCCCGAAGAAGGCTTCAGGGTGATCTCTCGAGTCGACCACCAGCGTCACTTTGGCTTTGTTTGCGGCTTGGATCAGTAACTTGCGCAGACGAGAGGTGACGGTACCCAGGCTGTAGTCGGATACAATTACGGCGCGCACCTCGTTGAGTGACCTCCGAAAACGATCGGCTATTTCGTCTTCTTCCCCCCGAGTAAGCTCGAGGGGATACTCGTAATCCATGCGAACCACCTGCTGGCGGTAGGAATGGAATGATCCGGCCAGAATTCGAACCTTCCGAGTGAGTCGCACCGGGAGACGCAGGAGCCTATCGGTTTCGACGTTAACCGGCCAAAGATCCAACAGCCGGTCGCCTTCCGGCCCGATTCCTACGACCCCTAGGGGGATGACACGAGCTCCTAGAGCCGCAGCATTGGCCACCGTATTAGCCGCCCCACCCGGCCTACTGTCGGTGTTTTCATAGCGGAGGATGAGAACGGGCGCCTCCCTGGACACCCGCGTAATGTCGCCGGAGGTGAACTCATCCAGAAGAAAGTCTCCCACCACGGCCACCGGCACGTCTTGGAAGGTCTTCGTAACGATGCTCAGACGGTCTCGTGTGTTCTGATCCATGGATCAGGCAACATTCCTTTGTCTCAGGTAGCAGAACTTGAACGAGCGAAAGCATAGCAAAACGTGCTTCCGCCGGGCACGATCGGCTCGGTCGTCCTGCAATCCGGCCGAACCGGCACGGGCGGGCGTGCTTTCGAGATTACCTGCACAAGAAGGCACCATCGGAGGAACGTGGCGGAAAGGTGCAAGCCGGCGTGAGTAGCAAGCGCAGCGGAACGCCGACCCCGCTTGTCGATTTAACGACCTTCGAGAATTTCTTGAGCCGCTTCCCATACCTCGTCTACCGAAATCGCCCGAAAGCACTCCATATCGAACGGACAATCTCTGCGAAAGCACGGGCTGCACGGGGGGTGCTTGGCGATGACCCGGGCGCGGGGATTCAGCGGCCCTGTCGCGGTCTCATCGGTGGATCCAAACAAGGCGATCTGAGAAGTGCCGACGGCGGCCGCCAGATGCATGGGGCCCGAATCGTTGGTGATGACAAGCCGACAGCGCTCGAAGAGTGCCAGGAGACCGGGCAAGGACGTCTTCCCGTGCAGCAGCACGGACGGCGTCTCCATCCGCGACCGAATCCGATGAGCGAGAGGAAGTTCGTCTTCACTGCCGACCAAAACGACGCACGCCTTCGCCTTCTGTTGGAGTAAATCGGCCAATCGGGCGAACCGTTCCGCGGGCCAGCGCTTGGCCGGCCCGTAAGCCGCTCCTGGGTGGAGAGCCACCAGCGGTCTTTCCGGATCCAAGGCGGTTTCTTGCAGCAGGTATTCCAGCTCTTGTCTTGCCCCCGTGGTCACCCGCAGCCGGATGTCCGCCTCGATCTTGTCGGAGAGGTAGTCCCGCGGGGAGAGTCCAAGCCGGTACAGGAGATCCAAGTAGTAGAAAGTCTGGTGCTTTCCTTGTAATTCTTTCCGGGGTTTCACCTTATGTGTCAGCAACCAGCCGCGCCCCTGGACGGCGTACCCCATTCGCTGCGGAATCCGGGCAAGTCGAACCAGGAGGGCCGCCTCAAAGGCATTCTGGAAAAGAACGGCGCACTCGAATGATTGCAGCCTCGGCGCCAGAAAAAGCGAGGACCGACCGTCCGGAAGCACGATCACCTCGTCCACGAACTCCTGGTTCCGGTACAGATCGGCGACCCATTTCCGCGCTACGACGGCAAGATGGGTGTTTGGGAAGAGGCGTCGCAGCTCCTTCAAAGCTGGAAGGGACATCACCACATCTCCCACCCAGTTGGTGGCGCGTACGACCATTCCGGGCGTTCCGGTAGCCGTTCTCTCCACGGTTTCCTCTCCGAACAAATGGTCCGTAAACTAGTGAGGCCGCGTCGCGGCGTGAGGCAGGTGCCATTGTATGTCACACGAGACTAACCCGCCGACGGATCTACGACAGGCCGAGACCGGCCGGCTGCGCCCGGCGATCTTTCTGGATCGCGACGGCACCGTGATCCGAGAGGTCGGCTACTTGCGTCGGCCCGAGCAGGTTGAGCTGCTGCCGGGTGTCGGAGATGCGATTTGTTGCGCCAACCGACGCAACATCCCCGTAATTCTCGTAACGAACCAGTCGGCGGTCGCCCGGGGTTGGCTGACCGAGGAGGTGCTGGCGGACATCCATCATCAGTTGGCTGTTCAACTTGCCCGATATGGGGCCCGCCTCGACGGGATTTATTACTGTCCTCATCATCCCGAGGGATCCCGTCCCGAGTACCGACTTGCGTGCCGTTGCCGGAAGCCGGAGCCGGGGCTTCTGCTGCGGGCCGCCGCGGATTTTCGTCTCGTGCTGGAGCGCAGTGTGATGATCGGGGACAAGTTGGACGACGTGGAAGCGGGTCGAAGGGCCGGAACCAAGACGATCCTGGTGGAGACGGGGTACGGAGCCCGGCTGTGGGCTGAGCGGGCTCCCGATGCTCCACGGCCTGATTTGGTGGCACCGGACCTGGGCTCGGCTGTGGGCTGGTTCCTCGAGACGCTGGATCACTGAGTCGGTCGCCGGGCTGAACGGCTCGGTCCGACCTACTCTCTTTCGAGGGACCCCTGTCGAGGAGGGTTGGAGGGCAAGTGATCAGAGAGCCATCGGCGCCATACGTCGGGTGAGGCCGGTTCAAATCGAATCCGCAGTGCCAGTAAAGGAACCGGCAAGGGGAAGAAGCGCTCGAGCCTTACCCTGTCTTTCTCGGTCGTGACAATAGCTTCGGCACCGAGGCGGTGAGCATGAGAGATAATGCGGTCGAGTTCCCGGGAGGTGAACCGGTGATGGTCCGGGAGCAGAAACTCGCTGATTATACGGATGCCAAGCTGCGCGAGGTCGTCCAGAAATTGCTGAGGTTGAGCGACTCCGGCCAAGGCGACGGCCCGGATTCTCGCTCGAGCGTCAAGCGGCAGTATGCTTCCTCGCTCGTCCACCCAGCCGACGTAGCGCGTGACAAAGCGGAAGCACGGAAGACGGGGGTCGATCGTGTGGATTTGGTTTTCAAGAACCTCGGGCCGGGCCCGGCGCAGGTGACATCGGGTCAGGCAGACACCGTCGGCTCGGCGTAGGGCGGTCGGATGTTCCCGCAGTCGTCCGGCGGGCAGTAGACGGCATTCGGG
>JAPXNP010000197.1:0-4613 GCA_033811955.1 Acidobacteriota bacterium | reverse complement strand
AGGGTTTCGCCGAATACCTTGATGTGTCGGTATTCTGGACCCGCGTCATCGCGGTGCTGCTGTTCTTCTTCACCGGCATCTGGCCCGTGCTCGGACTGTATATCCTGGCCGCGCTCCTGATGAAACCTGCCCCCGTCGTGCCGTTCCAGAGTGCCCAGGACGCCGAGTTCTACAATTCCTACACCTCGTCGCGCACCATGGCTCTCCAACGCCTCAAGCGCACCTTCGACAACCTCGACCGCCGCATTCAACGCATCGAGAGCATCGTCACCGCCCGCGACTACGACTGGGAACGCCGCCTGCACGAGTGACCGGCAATCAAACCCGGAACGCCCCTGTTCGAAGCCGGTGAGGCGGGTGACCTCACCAATCCAGAGACAGCGCGCGCCTGGAATCGCCGGGCGCCGTGGGGCATCCCCATGCTGTGTGCCTCCGGGAGGGCATGAAGCGCGCACGCTCACCGGAATACCATAAAACGAACGAACCATGCCGTCCCGAGCGGCATCCGCACAAGAAAATCCACTGCTTTTCAGAAAACGCACCTGATGGTCAAGTATTTATTACCCTGACGGCCGGCGAGTTCAGCCCTCAATGACGACGGAGCTGTCTCATATTGCTGTCAAAAAGTCCTTGACAACATTCGCTTCTCAGCATATCCTGCTTTTGAGATCGGTCATTCACATTTGCTCTTGTGGGGGCGCCGCACGCGTTGAACATGCCCGAAATGTGAACGGAGTCGCGTTGCGGCAAGGGGGTGGGACGACGGGGATGACGGGAGAACCGGGAAGCGGGGATGTCGACTCAGTAACCTGCCATGCTTTGCTCCGCCAAGATCCGTGTCTGCACAGCATAACCGTCTCACGCCATAACGCAGAAAGGGGGAAATGGCGCCGGGCAGTATAGTACTCCGAGTTTCTCAAGACTGAGAAGGCGTTTGGGAAAAACTCCAAGGAGGAACCACCTATGAGACGCGTTATGTTTGTTGCAACAATCGTCGCGTTCATGTTTGTGATGTCTCCCGCATACGCAAACTATCTCATTGTAACCAAGATCGGCGAAGGCACCGTCAGCCCATCCATAGGCTCGCATTACTATGTGTGGTACACAAAAGTCACGCTCAAGGCCACACCGGCCCCGGGTTGGGTGTTTGACCGGTGGGAGGGGGATTTCGAGGGGAAGCCCAATCCCTACACGTTCCGCTCGACAAGCGACAAGTGGGTGAGCGCCATCTTCAAGCCGGCAACGCCCGGCTTGTCGCAGAATGCCTTGGTCGAGTACGTGGGCGCAAACGACCCGAACTCGAGCTTTACCATTATTGACCACGACGACCACACCGGCTGGGAAGGGTACGAGATGATGGTGACCTCTCAGACATGGCGGACCACCGCCGAGGTCGACCGCCCCCTCTGGGAACATGACATGGTGCTGGTTGTCCCCTGGTTCCACGGCGATGAAGTCATTTACCTCATCAACGGCGGCTCCAATCCTTTGAAATATCCGACTCCGGACAGCCTGTTTGCCACGGTGGCCATTGCGCTTGGCTCCTGTTACGCCCAGATTGACCAGATACCAAATCAACCCCTCTATTTCACCGACGAAGTGAATAACGCGCGAACAGAGGACGAGATCCTCGCCTACAGCATGGACAAGTGCCTCACCACGGGCGACTGGAAATGGCCTGTCCACTGCGCCATGGTAAAAGCCGCCGTGAAAGGCATGGACGCCATCCAGCAAACCCGGGACACGCTGGACAAGTTCATCGTCCTCGGCGCCTCCAAGCGCGGGTGGACCACGTGGCTCACGGCGGCGGTTGACCCTCGCGTGGCGGCCGTCATACCGCTCGTGATTGATGTGTTCCAGTTGCCCCAACAGGTGGAACATCACTGGGAAGCGTATGGGCTGTACTCATCCGCGATCCAGGATTACGTTGACTTCGACCTGTTCTGCCGCGCGGCGACGGATCCCCTGGCACCCGATTTGCTGAACATTGTGGACCCCTACACGTTCATCTCGAAGTTCACCATGCCGGCGCTCATCATAAACGGGTCCAGCGACCAGTTCTTCCTGCCGGATTCCTCACGGTACTACCTGAGCGATCTGCCCAATCAGGCGGACATGCGCCTTCGCTATTTCCCGAACAAGGACCACTACATGGAAGGCGTGATAGACGATTACGACAACCTCTGGCAGATCTTCAGTTGGGGGTTCAATCAGGTGTACGGGTATGAGAATCCGTACATCAACTGGACCGTCGACGCCAACGGGGCAATCACCGTGACCACGTCCAAGACCCCCGATTCAGTAAAACTGTGGCAAGCCACGAATCCGACGGCGCGGGATTTCCGCCTGGAAACGGTTGGCCCCATCTACACCAGCACGGATCTGCCCCGACAGAGCAACGGCACCTACATCGGCTATTGCCCGCCGCCGGCTCAGGGGTGGACCGCCTATTTCGTCGAGGCCGACCTCGGCGCCCAGACCTTTACCACGCGAATCTATGTCACACCCGACATCGACCCGTATGATGATATGGGTTGCTGGCCGGCGGACTGACCGTAACAGCCAACAAGGCCGGCGAACAGTAAAACGCCTCGCCCCATGCATCGCAGCACGGGGCGAGGCGCTTATCTGTCACAACGTTCAGCCCCCGGCTATCGGGTCATTTTAAGTACCTTGCCATTGTAAACGAGTTTGTTGTTGATAATTTCAATATAATGAACTTCGTCTGTGCCGTCTTTGTAAATCTTGACCTTGTCCCCTTCGATGGTCCATTTGGCGCGCACATTGCCATTCATTTTCCATTCCCCATTTGCGCCGTATTCAATAACCAGTTGTCCGTTTCCTATCTGCTGGACCTCCTTGCAGCCGGTGAGCGTTTCCACGGTGATCGGCTTGCCTCCAAAGGGGTCGTCCGTCGCAGGCGCTTGTTCAGGGACCGCCTGCGTGACCTCTTCAGGAACTGCCGCGGGCGGTTCTTCGGGAGGTTGCGGCTCGGACGGCGCCGGCGCAGGTGCTTCAACAACGGGCGGAGCCGGAAGAGGCGTCTGGGGCTTTTCGACTCTCGGCGGGTCCGGTTGGGCGGGCAACAGTGCCGGTGTTTCCTCGGACCTGGGCCACCAGACAAGGGCTGCAACGACGCAAACGACCACGGCGGCAATCAATGAGACGACAGCAGTGCGGTTCATATGGTACCCCCTTCCCCAATCTCGATGAGTTCATCACGCTTGTTGAACATGCATAAGAAACGTTACCGTTCAGGTTACTCACGAGAACAAGCGCCGTCAAGAAAGCGGCTCACGCCCAAACCCGGATAACACCACGATTCGGGAAACTCACACAGAGACATAAAGGACGCGGAGGAAATGGAGCCCGCGCCGAAGCGGAATCTACTCAACGTCCCCGCTTATGATGCGGGAAATGCCGTCCCTCGTCAAAGCCTCGCCGAACTTGAGCAGACAGCCGAGTCTGATACCCGTCAACCGCGTATAGGTCAACACCTGCTTATGGTTCGCTTTTGTGACCTTCTCCACGGATTTGAGTTCCACAAGAACGGTATCCTCCACGATAGGGTCTGCACGAAACCCTTCGTCGAACCAGAGCCCGCGAAGCTCGATGGGAATGGGAATTTGCCGTGCCACGCGCAGGCCCCGGGCCTCCAAATCGCGTGCAAGAACCGCTTCGTACACTGTTTCCAACGGCCCGGGACCCGTCTCGCGATGAAGCGCCACCGCGCAAGCCACAATGATGCTTCCTGTCTCATTCTGTTTCGGAGGATTCGATCTTCGTGTTCCCTGTGTCTCCGTGTGAGTTCATTCCTGTCTTTATGGAGACAATAAGGTCCCTCCAGCAGGGGCTTTCCTGTCCGGCGATTGAGGTTACGTCCCCCGCCTGCTTCTGCGGTGCAGCGCGGGAGCTTCACCTCCGCGCCCAATCGTTCCCAATTCGTGCGGCTCGGTTTCTACCCGCCGAGTTTCGATAGCGTTTCCCCCGCCTGGATACTGGCCGCCTGGATTTCGTCCGGGTCGGGCATGAGGAGAGTCGAATACCGTCCATTCGGCTTGGTCATGGTCACGGCAGCCAGTACGCGGTCCAGCGCGGCCTTGGCTTCGCCATTGCCCGCATCAGCATGCTTCCGAAGAGCGGTAAACAGCTCGTAGTCGTCGACCCCCTCGCGCGCCGCCACCAGGCGTATTGTAGGCAACGGCGTTCCCGCGTGGTCTTCGCCCGGCGGATACGCCAGAAACCCATCGCCGTTGGGGTACCGCACCCAATAGAACTCGCGGCCTTCGTTGCTCTGGCGGATGTACTTGTGCCAGCCACACGCATGGGGGTCGTAGGTCCACCACGACACGCCCCAGAACTCATAGCCCTGAACGCCGTACTTGAGGCACAGCCATGGCAAAAGCCGCTCCACGCCCAGAAACGGCGTGTCCGTACACATATGGCCGTCGGTGGTAAACCAGAACCGGTCGCCCGCAGCCTGCCGTTCGCGCATTTTCTCGAGCGGAAAACTTTCGTGAAGCCCCACGCCCCAGAGCGTCAAGTGTCCCTCCAGGCCTTTGATGTAGTGCCACGTGCTCGAGTAGACCGGCACGTCCGGCGCGACCGACCGC
>JAPXNP010000196.1:0-4614 GCA_033811955.1 Acidobacteriota bacterium | reverse complement strand
TCCAGACGGCTTTCCATACCCCCGAGTACAGCGTCCGATCCCCAAGCAATGCCCCGGGATCCGTCGTCGAAAGTGATGACGGCGGTCCCCCAGTTTTCCACGTCGACCCAGCCCCGGGCGATCCAGACCTTGGCCTCGCCCTGGACGGACCCGATGGCGGACAGGTCACCGACTTCGGAAACCACCGAGACCGGTCGAACGGGCCGCCCGGTCCTTCTCAAACCTTCCTGCCGTTTCAGGTAGAGCATCGCTCCTATCGGATGAGCCCCTAGACGGATCAAGGCACCCCCGCCCGCATGTCTCCATTGCTTTGAAAAGGGTGAATGGGAGCCGCTGTGAGCCTCTCCGCCTCGCATCTCGACAACGGTTCCGTTCGCTCGTGCCAGTAACTCCTCGACCTTGCGCACGGCAGGGGCATGCACCCAGTTCTCGGCGTACATCAGTTTTACGTTCGCGCGGCCGGCGGCCGCCGCCATGGCTTCCGCGTCGGCTACGGCGATCTCGAGCATCTTGGCTCGATCCTGAATCCCGACCGTCAGTTCTTCGGCACCCTCCGGCAGATCTTGTCCGACGTATGCGGTCAGCGGCTTCGTGCACACGATGTGCTTCCCGGCGGCGGCGGCCGACTCGGCCATGGGTCGATGAAGGAAGTTGGGAACGCACAGATCTACAAGCAGGATCGATGGGTCCTCCAGGACTTCCCGGTAATCGGTCGTCCATTTCTCCACTCCGTGGCGTCGTGCGTATGTCTCGGCACGCTCCGCCACGGTGTCGGCCACCGCCGCCAGGCGACAGTAAACGCCGGCGACTCTCCGATAACAGCGGGCGCGTGTCTCCGCGATGAAGCCGGCGCCGATGATTCCAATCCCAAGTTCAGGTTGTTGCCCCACGTTCATCCTCCTTTTCGTTGTCACGGTGTTCCAAGTGCTTGGCATTTCGGCTTGGTCAGTTATCTTTCCCATTCCGTCTCCTGTCAAGTCGCGGGCCGTCATTGTTCGGCGCATAGCCCTTGCGCTGGAATGTTAACCGGTATTCCTTCGGCGCACCGCACCGCGGCCGTCTCGTCCAGCAAGCATGTACTACCGCGCGGTGCAGCGGGCCTCCAGGTCCGGTGTGTGCGTACCGCACAGCAGTCGTCGCCCGGAGGGCCACGGGCAAAGATTGCCGCGCCGCTTGGTTCGCCATTACGGGATCTTACTTAGTCTTGAGTCCTCCGGTGGCTTCAGGTTCAGCAAGGGGTTGAACAGGTCGGCCGTCTTACTCGGGAAGGTGAAAGCCGCGCAACGACGTTTCGTGAAGATCGTGTCGAAGGGAAACTGATAACATCAGGGCAACACTCAAACAAAAGGAGTCATTCGTCGTGACCTCATCGTCATCTGTTTCAGAACAGCCGCTGAGTCCTGAAGAATTGCGGAAAATAGACGCCTACTGGCGTGCCTCGTTGTACCTATGCGTCGGCATGATCTACCTGCGGGGCAATCCGCTCCTAAAAGAGCCGTTACAGATGAGCCATGTGAAGAATCGCCTTCTGGGGCACTGGGGTTCCGCTCCAGGTCAGACCTTTGCGTGGCTGCATCTGAATCGCCTGATCAAAGAGCAGGACCTGAACATGGTATTTGTCTCCGGCCCGGGACACGGTGCGCCCGCCGTTTTGGCTCACGCCTATCTCGAGGGCACGTATTCCGAGGTGTACCCGACGGTGACTCAGGACGAAGCGGGAATGGCCAGGTTGTTTAAGAGGTTTTCTTTCCCAGGCGGCGTAGGAAGCCACTGTACGCCCGAGACACCGGGTTCCTTCCATGAAGGGGGTGAGTTGGGTTACAGCCTGTCGCACGCTTACGGCGCGGCCTTCGACAACCCTGACCTGATCGTGGCGACCATGGTGGGGGACGGGGAAGCGGAGACGGGCCCTTTGGCCACCGCGTGGCACTCAAACAAATTCCTCAACCCCGCGCGTGATGGAGCCGTCCTACCCATACTGCACCTGAACGGATACAAAATCGCCAATCCAACCATACTGGCACGAATCAGCCACAGTCAATTGGAGAGCCTTTTCGTTGGGTACGGCTATAAGCCCTATGTTGTCGAAGGCTCGGATCCGCTCGTCATGCATCAGGCGATGGCGGCCACCCTGGAGAGTGCTGTCCTGGACATAAGAACCATCCAGGAGAGGGCCCGCAGGCGGGGGGACTTGAGTCTGCCTCAGTGGCCGGTGATTATTCTGCGTACTCCCAAAGGTTGGACGGGGCCCAAGGAGATTGAAGGCCACAAGGTGGAGGATTTCTGGCGGTCCCACCAGGTGCCTTTCGACGTTCACAAACAACCGGCTAATTTGGCGTTGCTGGAAACCTGGATGAAGGGCTACAAGCCGGAGGAGCTTTTCGATGAACACGGCACCTTGATCGAAGAACTCCGAGAACTCGCGCCCGAAGGCAACCGTCGCATGAGTGCCAATCCCATCGCCAACGGCGGACTGGTGCGGAAGGATTTACTCCTACCGGACTATCGGGACTATGGTGTGGAGGTGACCCGGCCCGGCACCACCAGAGTCGAGAACACGCGGCCACTGGGAACCTTTTTGCGGGATGTCATACGTAAGAACAAAACGAATTTCCGGTACTTCTGTCCTGACGAAACGGCATCCAACCGGTTGGATGCCGTTTACGAGGCTAGCGGCAAAGCTTGGATGGCGGAAATCAAGCCCGAGGACGCAGACGGCAGTCATCTCTCACCGGACGGCCGTATTATGGAAATGCTCAGCGAGCACACCCTCGAGGGGTGGCTTGAAGGATATCTTCTGACCGGCCGTCACGGCTTTTTCGCTTCGTACGAAGCGTTTGTCCATGTCATCGATTCCATGTTCAATCAGCACGCCAAGTGGCTGGAAAAGTGTCGTGAGATCCCGTGGCGGGCACCCGTTTCTTCGCTGAATTTGCTGATAACCTCCACCGTGTGGCGGCAAGATCACAACGGGTTCAGTCATCAGGATCCGGGCTTTCTTGATTTGGTTATCAACAAGAGTCCCTTTGTGACCCGGATTTATCTGCCTCCCGACGTCAACTGTCTCTTGTCGGTGGCGGATCATTGCCTGCGCAGTAGAAATTACGTGAATGTCATCGTTTGCGACAAACAACCCCATCTGCAGTACCTCTCGATGGAGGACGCTATAGTGCATTGTACGAAGGGCATCAGCATTTGGGACTGGGCAAGCAACGACCAGGGTACGGAGCCCGACGTGGTGATTGCGGCGGCCGGAGACGTCCCCACGATGGAGGCCCTTGCCGCCACCGCCATCCTCCGGGAGAATTTTCCCGATCTCAAGATACGCTTCATCAACGTGCTGGATCTGTTTAAATTGCAGCCGCCGAGTGAGCATATACACGGTCTGTCCGACAGAGATTTCGACGGCTTATTCACTACGGACAAGCCCATCATATTCAACTTTCACGGCTATCCCTGGCTGATACACGAGCTGACGTATCGGCGCAACGGCCACAAGAACCTGCACGTACGCGGGTACAAGGAGCAGGGCAACATCAACACGCCGCTGGAGCTGGCTATAAAGAACCAGATAGACCGTTTCAATCTGGCGATAGATGTCATCGATCGGCTTCCGCAGCTTCATGTCGCCGGAGCTCATGTCAAAGAGCGGCTGAAAGACCAGATCATTGAGAACGAAAACTACGCGTACGAAGAGGGGATCGACAGGCCCGAGTGTACCGACTGGAGGTGGCCGTTCGAGCCCGTGGGATAGGCAGCTTCTTCAATCGTTCCTCATACGGCGTACGGGGTACTGCGCGGGAGGCCGTGCTGTACGAAGTTGGTGCCACGGACGGAGTTCCGTTCGAAGTCATTGATAGTAAATTGCAGGAGGCGAGTCAACGTGCCGTGCCCTGCGTTCCGCGTGGCCGGTGCTGGAGCGTCGGCCTCAAATCGTTCTTCGCACGGTGTACGGAATACTGCGCAATGGAGCAGCTCCGGAACTTCGTGACAGGTAGGGATTTCCCTTTTAAGTCCTTTTAGGTCATTGACAATATAGCCTTGGGAAGTGACGCGAAAGTGCGAAGTCCTGATTACCGGCGGTCATCGATGTGGCATGATCAGGTCGCCTCATAGAAGACCTCGAAACTCTCGCGCGAGTGATCGACCGCCCGTCCCGCGACGGTGCTGATGGGGACGCCGAGCAACACCCGTCGCGCTGCCACCGGCACGGCCGGATCGTCGCCGCCTGGAGCATCGATCACCCCGGCGACGAAAATCGATCGAAGCCTCCAGGGACGCCGATCAGCGCCCCGTCCCAGGTAGGCGCTACAAGCGGCGCTACAGGGGACACTGTTTTCATGGTGCTACAGGGCATGGTGGTACAGGGCATGGTGGTACGGGGGGGCGCTACAAGGGACACTGTTTTTATACCTCCGGTGGAAGCGGCGGCGGGTGCCTTGGCCCAGGGGGCTACAGGGGGGGCTACAGGGGACACTGTCTTTATGACTCGTCTGGATCGGTAGACTAGAAATCGCCTTCCAATGGGTCGCGGGACTGCAGGGTGACGACCACCCCAAAGTCCGGCTCCGGGGACCACTCCTCCTTGAGCTGAATGGGCGAGGGCTACAAGGG
>JAPXNP010000195.1:0-4629 GCA_033811955.1 Acidobacteriota bacterium | reverse complement strand
ACTCGAGGGAGTGGTGAGCAACCGAGCCGGGTATGGCAGTCGCGTGGAAGCGATCTTCGGCGGGCGCAGGGTAGTTCGCTTTCTCAATTCGGGACGATCGTATCTCTCCGCCTGCGAACCCATCGTTCATCTCGGGCTCGCTGACGCCAAGCAAGTCGATCGACTCGAGGTGAGATGGCCGTCGGGTCGGGTCACGGTCCTGCATGACGTCGGCGCCGACCAGACCCTGCGGATTGTGGAAACCCATTGATTTCTGTTCCGCTTATGAAACGAGACTGCGATCGGGCTGAGCTTCGTGAATATGTGTCGGCGGCTTCCCTCACGACTCTGGGCACGGGAGGGCCTTGCCGGTTTCTCGTCGAGATCCGGCGGTGTGCAGAGCTCGGCGCTTGGTACGCATGGGCGAGAGAAGTGGGACTGCCGATCTTAATCGTGGGAGGAGGTAGCAACCTCCTGATTTCGGACGAAGGATTCCCCGGGCTGGTGCTGGTCAACCGGATTCGCGGGCGTTCCCAACAAGGTGACGAAATTACGGTGGCGGCGGGAGAGCCCCTTTCCGATTTGATCCGCTGGACCAACCGGTTGGGTTTAGGCGGCTGGGAACGGATGTTCGGAATTCCGGGGACTGTGGCCGGAGCCGTCGTCGGCAATGCCGGGGCGTACGGACAGGACATCGGCCCCCGCGTGGAAGAGGTGGAAGTCTGGACCGGCAGCGAAATGCTCCGGCTCGGTCGACACGAACTGGACTTTAGTTACCGCTACAGCAGCTTGAAGCAACATCCGGAATGGTTCGTCGTGTCTATCCGCCTCAAGCTTGTTCCCAGCCGGCAAGACTTACACTCGGTCTCTGACCGGATTTACAAGGAGCGCCTGAAAAAGTACCCCGCGGCATTGAAATGTTGTGGAAGTTTCTTCAAGAACGTCCCCATCGAACAGCTCAGCCGAACTGCCTGCGAGGATCTTCCTCCGGACTTCATCCAGTTCGATAAGGTGCCTGCAGGCAAGTTATTGGCGGAGGTGGGTGCTTGTGGACGGCGGCAAGGTGGAGCGATGATCGCCGTCCATCACGGAAATCTCTTCTTCAACGCGGGAAACGCAAGTTCTCGGGATTTCTTAACATTGGCTGAAAAATGGTCGGCCCGCGTGTGGGAGCGGTTTCGGATTCGCCTCGAGCCCGAGGTGGTCGTCGCGCCGATGGATCAGCGAGCATCCCAGGCGAACTGAAGCGGTCTCACGCCGCTAGCTGAAAATGTTCTGACGCAGGTAGTCAGCCATACCGTCCAGAAACATCTGCACCGCGATTGTTGTCAACACCATACCCATCAAGCGTTCCAGCGCGATTAGCCCTCGGCGGCGGAAAAACCTGGCAAAAGAGCTGGCCGCGAGAAGAATCGCACTGCACGCGGCCCAGGCAAGCAAAAGCGCCGCCAGCCATTCCGGCCATCGTTCGGGCTCCCGACTCGTAACCAGTAGGACCGTGGCCATCGCCGAAGGGCCGGCCACGAGAGGAACGGCCAGCGGAACAACGAAGGGCTCACCTTCCAGGCTCTCATCAGTTCCCGAACGCCTTCCCGGAAAGACCATCCTCACAGCGATTAGAAACAGAATGATGCCGCCCGACACCGACAGCGCCGGTTCCGATATTCGAAGCAAGTCCAGTACATACTTGCCGAAAAAGAGAAAACCCAGTAACACGGCCAAGGCTATCAAGAGCTCGCGCAAGACGACGCGACGGTGTCTTTTGGGATCGACGTTATTCAACGCGGATAGAAAAAACGGGATGTTCCCAAACGGATCCAAGACGAGGAACAGGAGAAGTGCGACCGAAGTGACCGTCATGAGCGACCCTCCCGCTTCCTCTCCATCACCGTCAGCCTCCAATGCTCCCATCGACCCGCCCGACGTTGTCCTTCGTCCCGAAACGTACGCCCTCCGACATCCCCTGAGCGGAAGGTTTCCCTTAGGCAGGTCGACAACCCCCTAACACTATCGGGAATCGCCCTTCTTCGGCTTCACTTCGCCGGCACTCGTCGTCGGAAGTGCCACAATCGGGCATCGCCACGGGTCTACCCATCCCGACGAAAGGTAGTCTATACTAGGCCTCTCCGGCCTACGGACGCTATTGCTTTTCGGCGCTCTCTCCCAGGCTCCGAAGATAGGCAATCACCCGGGCGACCTCCTCCGCCGAAATATTCTTAACGGCCGCCATCTTACCCTTACCCTGGGTGATGATCGTCTCCAGCTCGTCGTCGGTCAACCGGCGGACTTCCTCGGAGTCCAGCTCGGGAAGCTCCACCTTCAACATCCGGGCGATCGACGGATTGCCCTTGCCGTCGGCTGCGTGACACATCTTGCAACGCCGGTCATAAACCCGTTTCCCTTCCTCGGTTTCGGCACTCGCCAAACCGAGCACCCATCCCAAGGCGAGGACCACCATGCATAGAAACCACCTTGTCCGGTTTCGAAGGCTCATCGTCTTTCTCCGTCCTACCTCTCCACCCCGTGTTAAATCGGCGGTTCCCACGTCGGCCAGTCAGACCGTATAAGCAGGCTCCTCAGCTTTCTTTCCCGGTTCCCAAGCCCCCAACTATGGCTTCCGAAGCAGGAGTCTGCCCCTGTTTTCGTGAGAAACCGCATCCCTTCCGAGGGCAGTCCAGAACCGTACCCGTCTTCTTCCTAGTCCTTTCCACAAGATACGGGTGACCGCACTCCGGACAGGCTTCCGGGACAGGTTTCTGCCAAATCGTATAGTCACAATCGGGGTACCGGTCACATCCGTAAAAGACTCTTTGTCGCTTGGATCGGCGTTGGACCAACTCACCTATCCCACACTTCGGGCATTGCACACCCGAACCCACGGGCTTTGCGTAGCGACAGGTTGGATACCGAGCGCAAGCGATGAACTCACCGTAGCGCCCCGTGCGTCGGACCAGCGGTTGACCACATTGCGGACAAACACCTTGCTGCGGTTCCAGCACTTCGGGTACCCATCGCCCGTGTTCCCGTACCAACCGAATCGTCGACTTGCATTCGGGGTAGTTAGGACATGCCAAGAACGGACCGAACCGCCCTCTACGGAGTTCCATACGTTGTCCGCAGGAAGGGCAGGCAGCTTCCGGGATTCCCTCGACGGGAAAATCGATTTCGTCCAACTCGCGCGTATTCCGACATCGGGGAAAGTTTGAGCAAGCCAGGAAGCGCCCGTACTTTCCCAAACGGACCACCATTGGACCGCCACACTTGTCGCACACTTCCCGGGTGGGTGCACCCTGTACCCGCAGATTCCGCATATCCGAGCGCGCCGCCTCCAGACGGCTTCGGAATCCTTCGTAGAAGCGCTCCAGCATATCCGTCCAAACGACCTCCCCCGCCTCGATTTGGTCAAGTTCCTGCTCTAACCGGGCGGTGTAGTCATAATCGAAGAGCTCGCCGAAGTGTTCGACCAAGAGATCGTTCACGATCTCGGCTACTTCGGTGGGAATGAACTTGCCGTCTTCCTTTCTAACGTAGTCCCGTTTCTGGATCACGGCAAGAATCTGCTGGTAGGTTGAAGGCCGGCCGATTCCCTTCTCCTCGAGCGCCTTGACCAGGCTGGCTTCGTTATAGCGGGGAGGCGGCTGCGTGAACTTCTGTTCGCGGCGAAGCTCGAGGACCTTCAGCTTCTCGCCCACCTCCAGATCCGGCAGTACTACGCCCTCAACGGCTTCCACATCGGCGGCGGCGTTCGAGTCTTCGGCCTCATCCTTACGCCGCGCCGGGCCTCCCCCTCCGACAGGATCCCGCCAGACCTTGAGAAACCCTTCAAATCTAAGAATCGAACCGACCGCTTTGAATTCGGTTTCCCCCGCGTCTATCAGAATCTCGGTCTGATCGTATTCGGCCGGAGTCATTTGCGAGGCTACAAATCGACTCCAGATCAGCGAGTACAGCTTCCATTCGTCTCGATTAAGGTACCGCTTGACGCTCTCTGGATCTCGAAGCACCGAAGTGGGTCGGATCGCCTCGTGTGCATCCTGTGTGCTCTGCTTGCTACGATAGATGACCGGACGGTCGGGCAGGTATTCTTTGCCGAATTTGCCTTGGATGAAGTCGCGTACCTCGGCGAGTGCAGAGTCGGCGATTCTAGTCGAGTCCGTCCGCATATACGTAATGAGACCAATCCGTCCTTCCTCACCCAGATCCACTCCTTCGTACAGACGTTGGGCCACCTCCATCGTCTTACGAACCGTGAATCCAAGCCTACGGACGGCCTCTTGCTGCAACTGGCTGGTGACGAAAGGAGGCAGAGGATTACGCTTCCGCTTCTTCCGGTTGACCGACCGCACAACGAACTCGGCCTTCTCGAGCTCGGCGTACAGAGCGTCCGCCTCGTCCCGATTGCCGACATGGAACTTCTTCCCTCCACGCCGCACGGCCTTGGCTTCGAAAGCCGGGGGGACATGCCCCTCCAGCCGTGCTCGAAACTCCCAATATTCCTCCGGCACGAACGCCCGAATTTCCCGTTCCCGCTCGACGATCATCCGCACGGCCACCGTCTGCACCCTTCCCGCCGACAGCCCCTTACGGACCTTCTGCCAGAGCAACGGACTCACCTTGTAGCCGACCAGGCGATCGAGGATGCGTCGGGCC